>NZ_JAUBVK010000013.1:0-26155 GCF_036705795.1 Microcoleus sp. ARI1-B5 | reverse complement strand
AGCGGCATGAGCGGCGGGCCAGTTTTTGACTCCGAAGGCCGAGTTATCGGTTTACACGGACAAGGCGAATTTGGTTTCGCCCAAACCAGTTCCGGGGAAGTCGCCCCGATTAAAACTGGATTTAATGCAGCAGTTCCCATTAATACTTTTATCGCGAAGTTAGTGGCGGCCCGAATCAACAAATCCGAGTTGAAAGTAGACAATACTCCCACAACGAGCGGCCCGGTATCCAGCGCCAATCCGCAAGACGCCCAAGCCTATTATTTTCGAGGACTTTCGCGGTTAGATCGAGGAGATGCTTGGGAGGCGATCGCCGATTTCAACAAAGCACTCGCTTTCAAGCCAAAATACACCCCAGAATTGTATTTTAATATCGGCAATGCCCGCACTTTCATCACCGCCGGCTTGCCCAAACCCGAAACCACTCGCGGCCCAGACCCTATTCAAGCATACACGCTGGCGATCGCAGCCAATCCCGGTTTTGCCGACGCCTACTACAACCGAGCTTTAGCTTACCTGGAAACAGAAGACAAACCCAAAGCAATTGCCGACTTTCAAAAAGCAGCAGAACTTTACAAGCAAGGCGGCAGAACGAGTGCGTATCAAGACGCGCTCAACAGAATCAAACAATTGCAGTAGAATTAGAAGTTAAGAATTAAGAATTAAGAAGGAATTTTCCATTTTTAATTCTTAATCAAGTTCATACAAACAGCAGGTAAATAATCATGACTGCTATCACCTTAAATCTCAATTCCATTGTCAAACTAACTTCCGAACAGTTCTACCAACTGTGCGAAGAACACCCAGAATTGAAACTAGAACGCAATGCCAACGGAGAATTAATCGTCATGCCGCCAACCGGAGGAGAAACAGGGAAACGCAACTTAACAGCAGGCGCTCAACTCTGGATATGGAACGAGCAAACCGAACTAGGTGAAGCCTTTGATTCCTCCACAGGATTTACTCTACCCAAGGGCGCCGATCGCTCTCCTGATGCGTCTTGGGTAGAAAAATCGCGTTGGGAAGCTTTGACACCGGAACAAAAAGACAAATTTATCCCCTTATGTCCTGATTTTGTCATCGAGTTTCTTTCTCCGAGTGACAGCTTGAAAAAGACGCAGGAAAAAATGCAAGAATATATGGAAAATGGCTGCCGCTTGGGTTGGCTGATTAACCGCAAAAAACGGGAAGTAGAAATTTATCGCCCCGACCAAGAAGTGGAAGTTTTACAATCTCCTCTCACCCTTTCTGGGGAAGATGTTTTGCCGGGATTTGTTCTGAATTTGCAAAAAATTTGGAATTAGTAAGATTAAATTATAACTTAGACTATCTTCGGTTCGATCGTTCGGAATGCGAGTCCTCATCAAAGAACGACTGAAGTCCGAACGATCGAACCAATTTGATTGTAGAGAAATTTGATAAAATTGTAAATACTCATAAAATTTATCCAATCAAATTATCGTTCAAACAATTCAAGCTAAAAATGTCACATTAGCAGAATTAAAAACACTGTTTAACCTGCAACTTGTCACAGACGACCAATTTTTCCCGGAATGTCGGTGTTTAACTTTTTTGTAGATAAATTTTGAAACAGGCTTTTTCACAACTCTTGGGTTATTTCTATGAACCCTTTCCGGTAAAATTTGATCGAGTATCTCTAACGTTAACCAACTCAAAAAAAAGGAAGTTCTTGTGGTTGTAATACCATTTTGACAAAAGATTGCTACACAATAAATGTTGTGTTTGTTTATAAAACCATTGCGATCGGGTGCGGATATGTTAAATTGTCGATATGTAGCTAGGGATTGTTAGTGGCTCCACACCTGCTCGACTACTGTTGCAACAATTTGTCAAAATGCGATTACTTGACATATTATAGTTATCCGTTTTTGTCAAGTCTGGGTACTGAACCGACGCCCTAGAACCGTTTAAATCCCCTACCGCCCCTGTCCCCTTAAGGGGAGCAAAAGGGCGAATTTAACTGATATAGTTCGCGATCGCACGGGTGGTCAGAAACCGGGTTTCGACTTCGCGGTAACTGAGCGCAGTCGAAGCTCAACCAGCAGGTTTTTTTACGAAATTTTTGCATTTCCACCCACAAATTAGGTAAAAAACCCGGTTTCGAGGAGTATTAATGCGATCGCGAACTGTGATAGAAATGACGGTCGTTCAATTAGAAAATACCCTGTGATTGCGAGCATTCGCAGCAAAAGTGTAACCGTATCCCCGAATTGTTTGGATAAAATTTGGAACAGCCCGATCGACTTTAGCCATTTTCTTGCGAATCTGGCCGATATGCACGTCCACCAGTCGCTCTTCTAATGCGTGATTGGGTTTCCAGCCCCAAATTTTTTCTATTAGCTGTTGGCGACTCCAAGCTTCACCCGAATGAGTTGCCAAAAAACACAATATTTCATATTCTAATTTGGTTAGAGTCAAAGTTTGCTCCTGCAATCTTACCTTCCTACTCATTAAATCGATTTCTAGTTGACCGCAGACAAGGCGGGGCGGATTGACGCTTCTCGCCCGCCGCAACAAGACTTCTACTCTAACTGATAATTCTTCAATACTGAACGGTTTGCATATGAAATCGTCAGCACCTGCTTTCAGGATTTTAATTCGATCTTCTTCAGCGGTGCGGCTGCTCAGAATCGCGACTAAAACATTCGTCTGCTTCTGCATTTCTTGACAAAGTTTATAACCTGTAGTATCGGGCAAATTCCAATCTAAAATCACGAGAACTGGGTTGAATTGTCCAAATATTTCTAAGGCTGTTTTGCCGTCGGCTGCAAATTGTACTTCATATCTCTGCTTCAGAAAGCGGTAGACTAGATTGCGGACGGGGGCGTCGTCTTCTACAACTAGAATTTTGGTATTTTGATCGGCAGATATTCTCATGATTTTTGACTCTCTTGTTAATGTGCAAAGTTAAGAAAGCGAAGCTGTCTAGAAAACAGTCTTTATTCTTTAGTCAGGCTCCGGCGGGCTAAATTTTTTGTAGGCAATCCCCCTGTGGCATTGGTGTCAACTTAAACCTGGCATCATTGAAAAATCTCGCTTTTATCCCAGGCCATATCCCCCTAAATCCCCCTTAAGAAGGGGAGTAGGGGTTGACTTTGAAGAAGTTCTTGTTCCCCCCTTTTTAAGGGGTAACAAGTTCTTATTCCCCGCTTTTTAAGGGGTAACAAGTTCTTATTCCCCCTTTTTTAAGGGGTAACAAGTTCTTGTTCCCCCCTTTTTAAGGGGGGCTAGGGGGGATCGATCGCCGAGGTATTTTTGTCAATAAATTAAATCGACACATGACTTATCGCTCCAGGGGCGATCGCATTTCTGTGGAGGTTTCAGCGAAAAAACTAATGTTTTCGCGGGATTTGGCAATTCTTTACAAAATTTAACCGAAACTCCCGATTAGGTTTCGCCGATCAGGGTGAAAGCTGCCCAATCTCTGGGATTTGGGTGCTGCTGCATTGTCTCCAGCATGGCCCTGCGCAGGGCTTGAGCTTTGTTGCCCGTTCGATCGAGATTTTGATAAAATTTCACCATCAAATCGGCTGTAGGAGCATCTGGCACCGCCCACAAAGACACAATCGCACTGGATGTACCAGCCGAAATTAAAGCGCGAGACAAGCCGATAACCCCGTCACCGGTAATCCGCCCCATGCCGGTATTGCAAGCACTCAAAACTACGAGATCCGCTTTGAGGTGCAGATCCAAAATTTCCTCAGCCGTCAGCAAACCGCTATCGGTGCGATCGGGTGCAAGGGCGATCGCACTGCCGAGTCCGCGAGTGCGATCGAGCAATCCGTGGGTGGCAAAATGGACAATGCTGGCATGGGGCAACCGCTGAAGCACGGCGGCCTTGGTAGCCGAATTGCCTGTCAGGGCTTGGGTTTGGAACAATTGGGCGATCGCCTTAGCTTCGGTTTCTGAATGCGGCAAAGCCGATAACCGCTGGGGAGGTTTGCCCGGTACCAGAACAACTTCAGGCATCGTCGGATTTCCTACTACTAAAATATCCCCACCTAAATCGGAAATATCTTGCCGTTTTTGACTGGTTAATTCCAGAATTTGAATCGCTGGAGCAGTCAAAATAGTATGTTTTTCAATTAAGTATTTCCCAGCAGCATCTTGCAGCGCCGGAAAGGGAACAAAAAACAGTTCGCCTTGAGGAATAAAGATAATTTTAGCTGCTGGATCTCTCGGCAATAAATCAGCAATCGGTTCGATTAGCAGTTGATGGAGTTTTTGCAAGCGGGGGTGACTGGTGAGGCTCGATTCCACTTTGGCTGCGACATCAATTGCAGGTCTCTTAATAGTTAATCCTGCGGGCCAAGAGGATTGCCAAAGCGAGAGAATGTTGGCAGTTTCATCCACAGATATTACTTGCCAAGGTTCCCAATTCGGGGCATCATCGTGGAGTTTGACTAAATCGCCCGGGTAAATTTTTAGGGTGGGGTTGAGCTGGCGATTCCTGATGCCGATCGACTCGCGAGAATCGGCAACTAGCTCTTTGAGCGGAGTATGTTCGTAGTTGAGGTCAACTTGGCGAAATACAATTTCACCCGTCGGCTGAATTACCCAAATAAAGAGCTCTTCTAAAAAAGAAATCGAATATTCCACAAAAGTTGCATTTTGTGCTTTGGCAATTTCTTGAATGCGATCGATGTTCGGCGGCTCAATATCGGGTATTGCATCTGAATTGGCAGATAACCGAGCGGCCAGTAATTCTACAAACGCCCGCGCCCGCCCCCGCTCCGCAATTTCCAGCGCTTCTTCTGTTTTGTTCTGGACGATCAGGGTTTTTTCCAAGTGGCGGTAAGTTGCGGCTTGGGTTTCAAAAATAGATACTTTAAAGTTATCGCGATCGCTCAATTTTCCCCGCAGCGATTCCCAAATTTGAATCGCATTGCCGAGGACTGTTTCAGCTTGTGCAAATTCGCCCAAGTCAAATAAAGCAAGGCCTAAATTGTTGAGAGTTGCTCCTTCTGACGCCATTTCGCCGATCGCCCGCGCCATCTCCAAACTCTGCTCGCTGTATTCGATCGCCCGCTGGTACTGCCCCAAACAGCGGTAAGCATTGCCCAAATTTCGGCAGGAAGTTGCTTGTCCAGAGCGATCGCCAATTTCCTGTTGAATATCTAAGGACTGCTGGTAAAATGCGATCGCCCGCAAGTAACGCCCCAAATTACTGCAAGCATCGCCCAGAATGACCAAAGAATTAGCTTCCCCATAGCGATTGTTAATTTTCGGCGCGAGATTCAGGGACTTCTGACAGTATTCGATCGCCAGTTGATTTTCCCCCAGGGAAACGTATGTACGCCCCAAAGCATTCAAGGAGTTCAATTCTCTATGCTGAGAGTTGATTTTTCGCGCCATATCTAAAGACTGAAGTTGGCATTCGATCGCCTGCTGGTATTCGCCCAGGGAATGATATGCACTCCCCAAATCGCGCCAGGAAGTCGCTATTCCGTGACGGTTGCCGATTTCTCGGTGAATATTTAGGCACTGCTGGTGGCACTCAATTGCTTGCAAGTATTCCCCTAGGGCATCGTAAATACTACCCAAAGCATTTAGAGACTCAGCTTCTCCAGCGCGATTGCCGATATCTCGCTGAATATTCAGCGCTTGCTGGTGATAGTAAATTGCTTGGGAGTATTCACCCAGCGCGCTGTAAATATTGCCTAGATTGTTCAGAGAATTCGCTTCTCCGTAGCCGTTGCCGTTGTTTCTATGAAGATTTAGCGACTCCTGATAGTATTCCATCGCCTGCGAGTATCTTTCCACGGAAATATTATCGCTGTCCGATAAGGAATCTTGCTCGGGGCGCGGTATTTCTGGTTTATTCAGAATATTAACAAAAAATTTCTTATTAATCGGAGACTGAATCGCTCGGTAAATCGACAATATATCTGCCGCCGACAGCGCCTGTTTGTAGAGCCGAATATCTCCAATATTGCCCCGAAAAATGCCCCCAAAATCGTCCGATCGCCTGCCAACAGTCAAGGGTATACTATTGCTGAGACAACCTTGGTGGTGTATTGGTCTGAACCGCTCACCTACTTCATTACCATCGACATAACAGTGTCCACCATCCTCTCGATCGCGAGCGACAGTAACTGCAACATGATGCCATTGGTTGTCGCTGACAACTTGAAAAAGAGGAATTTTTCTGTAAGGGTTGCTACCACCACCGTTTAGCCAATTTTTTCCATCCGCCATTTGCAGGTTAATTTGGCCTTGATAAATAAACAAAGACCACCCTTGCAAAGGGCCAGAATTTTCAATCCGTTTATCGACAATCTTGACAATACCCAAATCACCCGTGCGAATCCACGCACAAACAGAAAAGTCTTCCGTGCCTACATCCAGCAAAGGAGTGACTGGGAAAGTAACGCAACCTCCAGTCAGCAGCAGGCTTTCTTGTGGCCCGTTTTGCGATGGCTCAACCGCACGGCAAACGCTGTCAATTAGCAGTGCTGGAGGGAGCTCCGGGCGATCGCTCGCCAAGTTTCCTGCTGCATCAAATGACCAAAGGGCGATCGGTGCTGTATTGAAAGTATTGTAGGCGCTTAATATTGGATATTTCATCAGTTGACAGTTGACAGTTGATTATTGGTTAACGCTGTTTTCTCGATCGTTCTTAAATTCGGTCGTTCGTTACCAGAATCCGACAGGGGTTTAAACCCCTGTCTCATAGCTAAAGTCCTCTAAAAGAGGACTAATATTGAGCATGAGTTCACTCATAATTAACAGTATTAACACTCGGTTTCAACCGACTTTTGCTATGAGGCAGGGGTTTAAACCCCTGCCGGACTGTCTCACAGAAGACAGTCCTCTAAAAGAAAACTAATATTGAGCATGACTTCACTCATAATCAACAGTATTAACAGTCGGTTTCAACCGAGTTTTGCTATTAGGCAGGGGTTTAAAGCCCTGCCTGTCTCATAGCTAAAGTCCTCTAAAAGAAAACTAATATTGAGCATGACTTCACTCAGAATCAGCAGTATTAACAGTCGGTTTCAACCGAGTTTTGCTATTAGGCAGGGATTTAAACCCCTGCCTGCGGGTGTAACGTGTTTATTAACATTAATGACCCCTGAAAAAGCCCCTAAGCCTGGGATTGCGTAAGTCCTATTTTAATATTCATCCATACCTCAAACAAAGGGTTCTAAAACTATCTCCTGCAAGCGCACAAACGGATGCTGCAATAAAGCACTCCAATCAGCCTCCAAAGTCGCCAGAGAGGATATTTTCTCAAATCCAGTCAGCTCGGCTAGCGCTTCATACCGCAAATTATTTTCCGCATAAATCCGCAACCGCTCCTCTAAAGTAGCCCCCTGTAATTGACTCAAAAGTTTGTCCCGCAGTGCAACTAATTCAGTGAGAGTTTCGTACCACAAACCGTGTTTAGCCAACAGTAAAACGCGCGGCCTCAGCGATGCAGTTTCTAGCTGAACTAAAATTTCGGGTGCCATTTTCACTCGCTCAATACACCCGTAGCGGGAGATATTCCCGCAAAAAAAGTCCCAGCGATACTTTTTGCCAATTTCCAGAGGAGGTGCATTTGGTGGCAAGCAAAAACTCGCAAGTCCCGCTGTTTTTTCGAGCTGAAAAAATGTTCGGAAAACTACTTCTTGCTTTTCTTCGTCCCGCAGCACAAACTTAAAGGGAATGTCATCGGGAAATGGAGCCGGCAAGTACAGCCAAAAAGTCGGATGTGCGATCGCAGTCAATCCTAAATTTAGAGCCGGAATTAAAGCTAAAAAGTAGTGAATATCGTCGCGGCTGCCTGCATCTCCGCGATCGCCCGGTGCTCCGCGCGCAGGCGGCTCGTATGCGAGTACCTGCGGCTGCAAATGCGGTTCCCCCGATGAATCCGCGATCGCAGCGGCCAATCCAGGTTGAACAATGGTTACAGCAACCAGCAAATTAATCGCCGCCTGCTGTAAGAGCAGTTTTGTTACATTCATAAACTATCTGCGAAGTAGAGGTAAAAAGTCTCAGTGCGATCGCACTGCACCTGACAATAATCTTGGCAGACTTTCTCTGCTGGCGTCTATAGTTTAGCCGAAATTTTAGCGAAAGTTTATTTGCGTCTACCTATTTAACTTACTGCATAATCCGTGAATTTCCGAATGAAAGGTGGATGAAATCCAACAACAATATCATCCTTTGGTATCCCCATTGCCGACAGTCGATCGCCAACCTCCTCCTCTGTGCTGTTAAACTGAATCCAAACTTTGTTATCTTTAATATCAAAGTGCATCACAGGCCCAAAAATTCGCTGCTGATTTTGCCAACCAACGTACAGCAATTGATAATGGTCGCCCTCAACATCAGCAATTATTTGAGCTTCAATCTCCTGATAAGATGAGAGATATTTGGCGTGTTCTGCAAGCAGTTACCGAATGCAGTTTCGATACTTATTTAAATCACCCATTCTGCAATTTCCTCCTTTTCTACATCGTAGACGATAAGATTAACTTGACTGCGTTGAACTACAAAATTAATAAACGTCTTGACAAAAAACACATTGTAAACATTTAATGGTACTGCTAAGTATAAAACTCTTTCAGGCTCTTGCATTTCTAAGGCATATCGATAGTTAATAAACTGCCCGATCGCGGTGTGAAACTCAGAAATCGTAGATGTGCCAATAAAGCTTTTGACCTCAACAGCTATTTTTTCACCCCTTCGAGCGGCTGCAATTAATTTTTGGGCACCTCAATCGACATACAGATCGGCAATGCCCTGTATGCGGAGTACGAGTGGGTCGTGAGTAATCTGCCAGCCATCTTTTTGCAAGGCTGCTTTAACTACATCATGAAATTTATCTTTGGCAGACATTTTCTGCTACCCTAAAAGCATATAGCTATCTTACCAAATAGCAGACCGCGTTCCTCCACAATTCTTGAGAAAAACTTATGTCTGCGATCGCACCATCCCCCAACCCACCCGTTTTAGAAGAACTTCGCTCCGGATTGCCCAACATTTGCGGTTCCGAAGCAGAAATCTGTGCCGCAGCCAACAGCAACGAACCAGTCTTTTTACCTAAGACAAATCTGCACCTCGAAAACATTCAAGCCGGATTTGCCTGCGCCCTGCATATGCACCAACCCACAATTCCAGCAGGTGCAAACGGCGAACTAATCTGCAATCTCCAGCATATGTTTGAACATCCAAACCAAGGAGACAACCACAATGCCGGAGTCTTTGCTTGGTGCTATTCCCGCATGGGCGAATTCATTCCCCAACTGATAGCCGAAGGCTGCAACCCGCGAATTATGCTCGACTATTCCGGCAATTTATTGTGGGGATTGCGCCAAATGGGACGCGATGATATCTTCAACAACCTCAAGCGAATTACCTGCGATCCTCAATATCAACCTCACGTAGAATGGCTGGGGACAATGTGGAGTCACGCCGTCATTCCCTCAACTCCAATTCCCGACATCAAACTCCAAATTCAAGCGTGGCAACATCATTTTGCGGCAATTTTTGGCTTAGATGCTTTGAAGCGGGTTAAAGGTTTTTCGCCTCCAGAAATGCACTTTCCCAATCACCCCGATACCCTTTACGAATACATCAAAGCTTTGAAAGAATGCGGCTACCGCTGGCTGATGGTGCAGGAACATTCTGTGGAAAATCTCGACGGTTCGGGATTGTCGCAAGACCAAAAATACATTCCCAACCGTTTGCAATCCCGCAATTCTCGCGGCGAAACCATCAGCATTACGGCTTTGATTAAAACCCAAGGTTCCGATACAAAGTTGGTCGGTCAAATGCAGCCTTATTACGAAGCAAAAGTCCGCAACAAACAGCAAATTGGCAATGTCACAGTTCCTTCTTTGGTGACTCAAATTGCTGATGGCGAAAATGGCGGCGTGATGATGAATGAATTTCCCAGCGCTTTTGTTAAAGCTTGGCACGAAAACCGCGAACAAGGTGGCGGAAAATCCGGTGTTGTCGGTTTAAACGGGACTGAATATTTGGAGATGATTGAGGCGGCGGGTGTCAATCCTGATGATTATCCTGTTTGTCAGGGGATTAACCAGCACAAGATTTGGCAGTTAGTCGATCCGGATGGTGCAACGCCGGAAAATGTGGAAAGTGCGATCGCCCAACTCAAGCAAACCGATCGCAATTTTCACATGGACGGTGCCTCTTGGACAAACGATTTAAGTTGGGTGAAGGGCTACGAAAATGTCCTAGAACCCATGAATCAACTCAGCGCAGCATTTCACAAAAAATACGACCCCCTGGTGCAGCAAGATGCTTCAGTTACCAAGCAGTTTGAATACCAGCAAGCTTTGCTTTACAACTTGTTGGTACAAACAAGCTGTTTCCGCTATTGGGGACAGGGAACTTGGACTGATTACGCCCGCGAACTTTACAATCGCGGCGCTGCTTTAATGAAATAGGAAAAGTTTGCAGTTGCGGTGTGGCGAAAAACCCGCAACTGCGAACTTTACCAAATTTTACAAACAAATAATTCCAGTGCACCCGGATTTTATATCAACCCTACACTCGCTGATTGCCTCGTATTTTAGAGGAAACTCGATCAAAAACAGTATCCATTGAAACTTTTTAGCTACAGAAGTCAAGATTTTCTCTTAAATCTTCCTTTAGGCATAACTAATATTACTAGGAAAAATTTGATTTCGTTCTCTGGATGTCACTCAATTCAGTAAATTTTCGGATTGTGGTAAACTTTGATACTGTGATAATCTTTGGAAATAATCTCAACCAACTTTTTTTAAATTAGCGTGCTACTGCCACAGTTTTTCTTGTTTTAAACGTGACAATCCAGAACATCAGGATTGAGGCAAGAGGTTGGCGCTGCTTTTAGTAGCTGGTTTCGTGTTGTAGTTAGGATTATTTAACTAATCATCAGGCTAAAAAATAGCCCAGATTATGAAATATTTTTTCCTGTTTACCTTCGCTTTAATCCTTTCTGGGGCAATGGCACTAGGCTCTGTTTCACATGGAGTTACTGCCTATAAGGAGGGGAAAATGGAGAGGGTAGCTGACTTGAATCGAGGCAACACGGTGTCAGCAAATCGCTACTCTGTCAGCGGCTCACGCAATGGCATTGTTACCGTCAAAGATGCTGTTTCTTCAGAGGTGATTCGCACTTTTAAAATGGATGATGGAGTAGTTGTCAGGGAAACATTTCTCTTAGACGGTGGTAAGACTGTTGCTGCTTCGCAGAAAGATCATGCTATATTCTGGGAGTTGGATACAGGTAAAGAAATTCGCCGTTTTCCTCAAAGGATTTATGGCTTTTCCCACGATGAAACCAAGTTTTTTACCTATAAATTTCCGCAAGGGATAATATTCATGCACAGCTATCCCAGCTTTACACTTGTCTGCAAATGGAAAAAAGGAGCTCCCGGGCCTAAGCAGTTTCGCTTTTCGCCAAACGATCGCTTTTTGAACATCACATTTGGTAACGGATATCCCCCGAGCGATGAAAATTATCCTCTACCGGATCGGAGTGGAGGTCCGGTGAATTACGCGCGACTTTTTGACATCGAAACTTGTCAGGAAATTAAAGAATTTTCTCAGCTTGATTTGCTATCTATAGGCGAGTTTTCTGCCGATTCAAATTTTTTGGTTACGCCAGAATATATCTACGTAGATGTTAACAGTGACAGACTTGTGCGGACTTTGTGGCGTTTCAATCTCAAAACTTACAAAGTTGAAAAAATTGCTGATTAGGATTTAATACACTTTCAAACAATTAGGAATCAAGGCTATGTCAAAGCGAAATGCTAGCACAACATACATCTGTGCGATCTCAATAGCTGCATTCTTTGAAACCGTTTCAAGCGGGGCAGCTCGGGCAGCACAACTGAGTTTTGATGTAATCGTCAAAAATGAAGTCCTAGGTAATATTAGCCTGGATAAAAAAACTGATCCTGTCCCAGCAGGAACCGAAGATGCAATTGTCGGTCAATTCGTTGCTACTAAAAATGACTGGAAAAATTTTCTCGGCGTCGATCATCTCAACTGGCTTCAAATAGTAACGCAAGATTCAAATCCACCCATACCTATTGACCCCCGCTTCGCCAATAACCCCCTAAAAGTCCCATATATAGATACCCCACCATCTGGTTATCTTAGTGGATGGGCTGACGAGGAACCTTGGTACTGGAATGAATACAGAATTCCAGAAGAATTAGAACCATTTCTACCCTGGAGTGAATATACCCAGCTAGCAGTACAGAGTCAAAACAATGGTCAGATTTTAAAATTCTCTGATGTACCGAGTGGTTCTCAAGCCAATCAGCTCAAATTTGAGACATTTCTGGTCGGTGATTTTGGCAACAAAACCTACGATTTTTTAACAGGTTTTTCCTGGTCAATTTCCCTCAATGGAGGTACTTCAACTATCACAGATATCAGACAAGGTGCAACATTTACCAAACAGTATGCCAACCTAGTTGAGGAACAGTTTGGGTACAAAAAGGTTGACCTACTCCCCACCTATTTATTTTCCAGTGCCTTATCTCCTGGCAAGGTTGACACTTTTACAGAATCAGGACTTCAACCATCAGCACCTTTTGTAGCCTGGACTAATAACTTTCCCGGTATCAACCCACCCAAAAAACCAGACACAATTTTAGGAGCGTTTAACCAATCGGGAAATCTGATTGCGGTGAATGACGACGGCGGGCCGTTTGGGAGCAATTGGGGTTCAGGGATTAAAAGTTCTGTAAACAATGACGGTTCTCTCAAACTCAAGGTGAGTGGCTACAACGACTTCAACTTTGATCAGCGTAATGACTTTAGTGGCGGCCCATGTAACGGCGGTAGCGGTGGTGGTGGATGTGTACGCAATGCACCACATCCTCAAGTTGGAAAATACGACTTAGCTGTCAAGATGTATCAAGATTACCTTCCTTCTCGCAGTAGCGTTTCTACGTCTTCGAGTAACGTTGGTACGAATACAAGAACCTTGGCTGCTAGGAGTATAAACCAGGAAATGTCTTTTTCCGAAAGCGATGTTTTTAACATAGCAAGCCTTTACAGCGACGACTTACCAAACGAAAAAGCCTCATCTAAAAAAGCCGAGGAGGACGCCCTCGCCGCCGCCGCCGTTCCCGAACCTACCACCGCATTAGGAACTTTATTAGCCGCTTCTATATTGCCTGTCATTAAAAGACTCAAAAACCGCAAAAACAAAGAGTAATGAAAACCCTCTACACCATTCTGTTTACTCTCAGCATCATCCTCATCAACCCTTGGGGAAGCAGCCGGGGCCTCATCTGGACTTCCCCAAAAGTGTTCGTTATTTGGCTAATAGTAGGAGTCAATCTCGCCCTCTTGTGGGAACAAAGAAAAGCCCTAACCATTCCCCGACAATGGAAAATCTCGCTAATACTTTGGGCAATATTTCTCTCAATCGGAGCTATCTCCACTCTACAAAGTCCCTTCCCCTTAACCTCTTTCCTCGGTCAAGACCAAATGGGAGACGGCTGGCTCTACTGGCTGTTAATCGCCGCCTTCACCCTCAGCAACAGCTTGCTCTTAACCATACACCCGCAACTCATAAATTCCCAACTAAAAGGACTGCTAATTGGCGGCATCATCCTTTCTCTTAGTATCTTCCCCCAAATCATCGACTGGCGGATCGACTACACCGCCACAATGGGTCAAATTATCAGAGCTGATGTTAATGCCAGCAGCATTTTTCAAGGACAGCAACCCATCGGATTGTACTCCCACAGAGGCCATGCAGCTATAGTTTTAGCATTAATAGCAATTACTGCTATTGTCGGTTGGTTTTGGAGATTTACCACAACTAAATTAACTGCAATTACTTTGATTTTAACTGTTCCCGCACTGCTGCTAACTTCTACCCGAAGTGCTATTTTAGCTTGGATGCTTGCGAGTGTCTATTTGCTCAGAGGCAAATATTACAAAATCCTTGTAGCTATTGTTCCGATCGCCATAATTGCTATTGGTATTATGACTGTCAGCAGACCCCTAGATTGGAGCAAACCGACCATCGCACAAATCATGTCCAGCCGATCGCCCATCTGGACACTTTCAGCCCGTGGCATCAAAAAACGCCCGTTATTTGGATGGGGATTTAACGGTTTGGGGATTGCCTATCCCTACATCCGAAATCCTCAACTAACTCCGATTGTTGTAAATTTAGACGAGTTTACTTACGACTATATTAACATAAAAGGTGAAATCAGCACTCTTGAAATTCCTACTTACAAAGCTCACAATTGGATTCTGGATACAACCCTATCAGTTGGCATTTTAGGGCTGCTTGCTGGCATTGCACTTTGGGGATATTATGTATGTTTAGCGGTTAATTCATCGGTGCGCGGTATTGAAGCTGTTGCTATTGCTTATCTGATTTTTACTTTGACTTGGTTCGACTGCGCTCAATACGCACATATTGCCTGGTGGACGATGAGTCTCGCCGCAGTTAAATCTGCTTCTGTTACTCGTTTCTCTCGTTTGCGCTCGGAGTCAGGGCAATTACTAATTACTAATTAGCAATTACCCATCCCGCATTACCAAATCCTACATTTCCTGCATCAACCGCAAATAATTCTGCCGCATCTGCGTCATGTTTTCCATCATTCTATTCGCCATATCTTTCTCAACATCGCTCATTTGCTGCCAAAATAAAGCCGATCGCCTAGCCATAATTGCTTCTTCCCACAGCATCTCCAAAAGTTGCGCCGCCATCGGATTTTCAGCATCTATAATCCCGCACAATTGCTCGAAGGCCCGGTTAGCTTCGGCGTGACTGCCAACATCCTGAGCCAGCGTCAGGCATTTCTTGAGTTGTACGATCGGGTTTTCAGAAGAGTAAGCCATAATTTCACTAAGTTTAAGCTACCAAATTTACACTGACACCTTTGACATTACTAGAGTTGCGACACGGCCGCACAGTTCCCCAAATACCACCGCCAAGGCAAATCAATCCCTTTAGTAATCCCGATCCGCGTAGTTTGCACAAAATTTATTGTACCCTCCTCCACGGCTTGCTGAAAGTCTTCGCTCCGGTGTTCCAACCGCAGCGCTTGGCCTCCATCCAAGGGAAAACCGCTAAAAGTTCGATCGATCTCAAGCACCTTACACAGCTTCCCAGGCCCGGCGGCGAGGCGCAACTGCTTTTTTTCGGGAATTGTAGCGAACTTGACGGGAGGCGCATCTAGCTGCAAAGCTCGAATCAGCACAGCGCTACCAACTCCCTCCGCATCCGTCACCACGTTAAAACAGTGATACATCCCGTAGATTAAGTAAACGTAGCTGATACCCGCAGGCCCGAACATCGCCTGATTGCGAGGAGTCCGCTGTCGGTAAGCGTGACAAGCGGGATCTCCCGGGCCGTAAGCTTCTGTTTCGACAATCATTCCCCGAATCGTCTCGCCGTCAGGAAACTGGCGCACCAGAGTACAGCCCAGCAAATCAGGCGCTACGCTGGTAGATGGCCGCGCCAGCCAAAAAGATTCTACAATCTGAGTATTTGCACTCATTCAACAGGAGACAGTAAATTATGGACGTTAAGTTAGTTTTAGCAGTCTTGACAGCAGTTTTCACCGTGTGCTGTCTGTTCTTCGGCACAAAAAACGGCTTCTACGACACCGACAAGTATCACGGTAACGGTTCTGCTCACTAATTTTAGGCGATTGTTACTTGCTTAAAAAACCGCTGTCTGCTATTGAGACAGCGGTTTTTTTTATGAACCGCAGAGGCCGCAGAGGACACAGAGAAAGAGAAAATAGAGAACAGAAAGAATGAAAAGCAGTTGAGAAATGATGATACAGCAGGTTACTATATTTGCTGAAATTAAGGATGAATGTTGCCATCGGGCATTTTCGTTTCCTGCAATCTAGCATTCTCGAAGTCGGCGCATCCCATCAGGTTGAAACGCATTGTGGCTCCTCGCTCGGTTGCTTTCATGTTGAAACCAACAACTGCATTGTCTGGGTTATTCTTTTCGGGAACGGCACTCACTTTAAAATCCATATTTGCTCCTTCTTCATTCGCATCAAGGTTGAAAGTGATGCCGGCACAGCCCAAATCAGCTCCCGTCAGGTTGGCTCTATTCAAGTTGGCATTTTTTAGGTTGGCATTCGCCAATTTTGCTCCAGATAAGTTAGCACCTTCTAGGTTGGCTCCCTGCAAGTTAAATCCTTGTAAGTCCATTCCCTTCAAGTTGGCATTGCTGAGATTGCATTCAGGACACTGTTTTGTTTCCAGCAATTGCTTGACTTGGTTTTGCTGGTTTAAAACAGGTATGTATTTTGTCGCAGCGAATACAACTGCGACGGACAATCCAGCAGTAACTAAATTATTTAATTTCATAAATATCCGAAAAGCTTCGGCGGCTTTCTTTCGCGGTTAATTGATTTCTACAATAGTGCGATCGACCTCTCCAGAATTTCCACAACAAAATTGCCCGCATCTGGGACAAGCACTCCGGCGCAATTAAATCCCGCCTCCTTTCCCTCGCCAGTGCTGCTTTCGGTTTCGGACTCGCCCCGTCCGCCTGCTTCACTTCGCTTTCGGCAGTCCACCAACAAACAAACTTTTTTTTAACCTCAGGCGACGTATGCGCATATACCTGCGGGCTGAAAAAAAAGAAACCTTATTTATATCCCTAGCATGAGCAAATCTTAGAAAAATTTGAGGATGATGAAAAAGAAATGCAATACCGTACCTGCGCTGTTGTAAGTTCTCAGCAACAACTTTTGTCAGAATTGCTTTGAGAAATTAATGTACTTACAAAACGGTTGGCAGCAGCCCAGGTTCCTCAACCTCGCCAGAACACACCCTACCTGTAATCCCGACAATTCGGAGCGGTAATGAACACAATCAAACCCGAAACTAGAAGATCGCGCTTCATGGCTCTGCTGCTGACAACGCTGCTGACCTTTCCGTTTTTGAGTGCTTGCGGTTCTAGCAAGCAAAGTTCAGCTCCCCCGCCTCCTGTTGACGACACTCGCGCTGGAGGAGTGCAAACTAATCGCGCCCCCACTCCTTCGCCCCAAGCAAAAAAAGGACTGAGCAATGCTCAAAAAGTAGGGATTACTTTAGCAGGAGCAGCCGCCCTTTACTACATCTACAATCAGCACAAAAATAAACAAGAAAAGGGGCCGCAGGGAAAACATTACCTTTCCAAAAATGGTCGCGTTTACTACCGCGATGCCCAGAATCGCCCTCACTGGGTAACGCCCCCGCCTGAAGGAATTAAAGTTCCGGAGTCCGAGGCAGCGCGTTACCGCGAATTCCAGGGGTACAACAACCAAACTACCGGTCGAGAGCTCACAGGCTTGCCGGAAGCTACAGCTCCTGTTCCGGCACAGTAGCCTGACTATTTGAGATTTTAGATTGCAGGTTCCGTGATTTTCCCGCGAACTCTGGTATTCCCAATCTAAAACAGCCGTTTTTCACCACATAAAAAAGAGGAACTTTATCATGGTAGACGGATTTTTTCGGAAGTTAAAAGATGCGATCGTCGGGCCAGACAGCGAGCAAGTCGATCCTGACGCGAATTACGAAGATCCCTCAAGTCCCGGACGATTCGGCAACCTGACCCCGGCCAGCGAAGACCCCTACGGCGACCCCGCCGGCTACGGAGAGTTGGGCAACAACGTCCGTCCCGCCAGCGAAGACCCCTACGGCGACCCCGCCGGCTACGCGAATACCGACTACGGACAATTCGGCAACCTGACCCCGGCCAGCGAAGACCCCTACGGCGACCCCGCTGACTACGCCGGTACTGACTACGGACAATTCGGCAACCTGACCCCGGCCAGCGAAGACCCCTACGGCGACCCGGCCGACTCCTACGCGGATGCCGGAATGTTCGGCAACCTGACCCCGGCCAGCGAAGACCCCTACGGCGACCCGGCGGATGACGAAACCGCTTAAGTTGAGTCAGTTGGCTAGAAATATTACCTGGTAAGCAACAGCACCCCTGCGGGGGTGTTTTTTTTATTGGGAAATACCAGCGGTATGTTATGTCATTTAAAGAGCAAGAAATATTTACATTCTTTTCTTTTTTTGCTTTCTGAATTCTTTTTGTTGTGTTATATTCTCAGAAGCACAGAAAATTTTAGGAGCTATGGCACAGGATGTTGGCCGGGAACAGCACGTTAAATGGCTCAAAGAGCAAATTGCCCAGCAGAAGTCGGAACTTGCTGAAATACAGGCGAAAGCTGTAGAACTAAAAGCAAATATTGTTTATTACGAGGGTATGCTCGCGCTGGTGGTGGCTGGTGAAGTGGCATCAACACTCACAGATGTGTTTTCCGAAACAGAAACACTCACTTTGAATGGGAGCCAAGTAGCTTCAACAAGTTCTCTTGGTGCAGACGAACATCTAAAAGGAGGTATACCCAATGTTAGTTCTGCTTTTGAAGATGCAGGTCTTGAAAAAGCAAGCTATAAAAACAGACATCAGCGCAACCCTGTGGAGATGAAGCGTCCTCAGTACCAGGGGCTGACCTTTGCAGAATCCATAGAAAAGGTTTTGAACGATCGTCAAGAGCCAATGCTAGTCGATCGCATTGTCGAAGCTATATTTGACGCGGAATCTGAAGAGGAATTGTGGCGAGCCAAAAACTCCTTGAGCGTAGAATTGCGTCGGGGCGCAGAGACACATAAAAAGTGGAAAAAGCTTGCTCGAAAGACCTATGCTTCAAATTTGTGTAACGAACAATCAGCGTAAAATAATGCGAGGAGTACGATGATGACACCGCAAATGAGATTTTCTCCGTTACCGTTAATAAATAGCGACGATGCTTTGAGTTCCTAGTTCAAAGTATCGTCGCTGCATTTTACTTGGGGATGTGGCGGAACTGGAAAACGCATCCGGCTCCTAACCGGACAACCTGCCAGGGTTTTGTGGGTTCGAGTCCCACCATCCCCACAGATAACGACCTTGCTCGGTAGTGGCTTTGGGCTATACACCTGAGCTGCAAGAATTTCATTTCTTGCGGTCTAGAGTTTCTTGTGCTTTTATCATAGCACATTTGTCAACCCTTAGCCATTACCACACGGTCACAAATATGTCAAGACTGTTTTGGATTTTAGTGGAGAGTTTTTCCTTATGGGCAAATTACGAAATAAGAACATGAATTACAAAGGTTTAGTGATTCATTGTCAGCAAAACGGTGGGCTAATCTGCCTGACCGATATGTGGAAAGCTGCGGGGTCTGTTAAATCCCAAGAGCTAGATAAGTGGTTGATACAGAGGCGTATCTGTGAACGGCTGTTGGAATTAGTGCTTGAAGCGAACCTTGAGTTAAAACCCGTTGTCGAGAGAACTTTTGTAGAACAACCAGTCGCTAATTCTGGAAGCAAAAAATACAGAGCTTGGGCAAGCCAAGTCAGAAAATTAGCTAAAGATGTGGGTCTGATATCAACTCGGGGAGGTATAGGCGGTGGAACTTATGCAATAGACAGGATAGCCATCGAATATGCTGAATCCTTGTCTACAGAGTTTCGTGATTGGGCGCGAAATGCTGTCAAAGAAAGGATTGAAGAAGAAGTAGATCCAGAACTCGGCATTCGCCGCAGCCGCCAACGGGCAGTTAAAACTTGGGAAAAACAAGGCAAAAACCCTGAATATATTGGAGCCCGTCTTGACTCTATCCCCAAAGAAGACTTCTACGAGGCGGCTTTGTATGAACATGGGGTTAAGGTTCCACTGCACTTTGCTCAGTGCAAGCGCGCGTGTTATCAGCCGATCATTGGCCGTACCGAAGATTTCCGAGCAGAAAGAGGATTAAAAAAACGACAAAACTGCAAAGATGCCATGACAATGGAGGAACTGGCTGCTACAGATTTTGCCAAAGTTCTCAGTGCCAAGCGGATCAACACTCTCAATCCTTATGGTGCAGATATCTGTGCTCAGATTTCACATGATGCTGGAAAAGAAGTGGCTCATCTGCTGAATCAATAGCCTAGTTAATTGAGGATCATGCTGCTTGCTTACGTTTACAAGCTGAATCCATCGCCCAAACAAGCTCAAACAATCGAGCGGTGGATTCATTTGCTTCGCTTGCAATACAACTTTAGAGTTAGGGAGCGGACAGAAGCCTACGAGCAAGCAAGATTCCCTGTTATGGGGAACTACTGCTTCATCGAAACTCAAGCCGAGTGTTGCCCTTTCGGTTGCTCGTTAAGCAAAGGTGCTTTGTACGGCAATCCTTGGACAGCAAAAGGCAAGAAAAGGACTCCGCTGGCTCAACAAGATGCCAATCTGGTTGACCTGAAGCAGGAGCGTCCTTGGTATAAAGAAATCTATCACCATGTTTTGCAACAAATGCTGAAACAGGTTGATGCTGCTTTTGGGCGCTTTTTCCGAGGATTGGGCAAATATCCGAAAACAAAGCGGCATGGTAAATTTCGCTCTTTTACCTACCCGCCTGGAGATGTCGCCTTTAAAGGGAATAAAGTTCGACTTCCCGGTATTGGCTGGATGTCGTTTTTTCAGTCCCGACTGTTTCCCAATGCTTTCAGCATTCGTTCCGTCACTGTTCGGAAAAAAGCAGATGGCTTTTATATTTCTGTTCTGTTGCAAGATGAGTCGGTTCCAGATGTTCCAGCAGCGAATCAAGTTAAAACAGCAGTAGGAGTAGATCTGGGTATCAAGAAGCTAATGTCTCTGAGTACGGGACAAACCATTGTCAATCCCAGGTTTTACAAGCGGACGGAACGGAAGCGGAAGCGACTAAACCGTGCTGTCAGCCACAAGGTTTTGCGTTCGGGCCGCAGAAGAAAAGCCAGCCAGCGCTTAGCAAGATTGGAACAAAAAGTTGCCAATCGACGAGAGGATTACCAATGGAAGATAGCTAATAGCTTGGTCAGGCAGTTTGACCTGATTGTGTTCGAGAATCTTAACGTTCAAGGCATGATGGCACGCTGCAAACCAAAGCAAGATGAGTTGGGAAATTATTTGCCGAATCGTCAGTCTGCTCGCATCAGCACTGAACAAAGCCATTGCTGATGCTGCTTGGGGTTCCATAAAACAGAAAGTCAAGATTTTGTCCGAAAGGGCAGGCGTTCTGGTTCATGAAGCGGTTCCTCACTTTAGCTCTCAGGAATGCAGCGAGTGCGGGTATGTCAGTCCAACCAACCGAGATAAGGAGAAGTTTATCTGCCAAGAGTGCGGCCATCATGAGGATGCCGATGTGGATGCTGCAAAAGTTATTTTGCAGCGCGGTGTGGATCGACTGGGAATCTATTTGGATGCTGTACCGAGAGTCCCTCGGAAACAGGATAAAAGTACGCCCGAGGAGCCTGTTGGAAGACAGGGGAAATCATCCGCGTTGGTGGGTGAGCCTGGGAACCCTAAGAGAGTTCCAGAAACTGGAGTTATTTGAGTGGAGGGGAGTTTGAGCGATCGACTCTCGGCCTTTACGGCCCTCAATTGAAATCAGGTGTGTCTGACCAAGTTGCGATCGCCCAAAAATCAATCGGGGATTTTCTCAAAAACGGAGAGGGTGGGATTTGAAACCTTGCGTCGGAGCCTAGGAAGAAGCGACGGACTGGTCAGGTTAAGGAATCAAGAAGTCTCGGCGCTCAAATCCCGACTGGCACTGAGGGATGAAACGATCGCAGAACTGGGAGAACAAATCGACAGGCTAGAATCTGAGCTTGCCAGTCGTGAGCCAACTCAATCAGAAAAATCAACGCCGACCGGAACCGATTTGTCAAAAGTAGAAGCGGCCGATTTGCTTAACCAGTTGAAAGCCGAGCGCAAAAAATCGAGGATGGACTTGGGGGACATGGAAACGCTTTTGAGATTACTTGTGAATGCAAGTGAGTCAAACTCCTGACTGGGTGGTGGAAGTGCCCTGAAAAGTAGTTTGTCTAGAATTTATCTAGAATCGGTTTTCTAGACAAATTCTAGACAAATTCTAGACAAACCATGGGCAAATTCTAGAAAAAGGCTAGGATAACCCACTGACTTGCAACACTAGCCAGTAAAGAGGAAGCCTTGAAACCCTTACTACGTATCGTTTCCAACGGAGAGGGTGGGATTTGAACCCACGGTGACATCACTGCCACACTCGATTTTAAGTCGGGTTTACGAGAAACGAAAATATTTACTGTATAGCTGTTTTGGCGACAATCATTCAAACTATTGACATTTATATACCATTTAATATACCATACAAGCAAAGACAACTGCTCACCGTACCTTGAAAAATCAATATGTACAGCACTACCTCGAACTTCAAATGGCTGAATATCCAAACTCAGCGACACCAAGCTCGTCCTTACTATGCAGCTAGACTGCATCAACGCCTAGGACGTACAACCATAGGTTTAGGGGGTGACGAAATACAAGCGCTAGCCATCGCACAACAACTAGATGCTGAAATTGAGCGTTTAATCGCTAACGGTGAACAATTAGACCTAGAACACTTAAAGTCTTTTGTTGCAACATTAAAGCAACCCAAACAGCAGATGGCGTCACTAAGGGTCGTTCGCAAAGACGAAATTGAAACCTTGTGGAAGAAGTACACGGATTTCAGTATCGCAATGCAACGCTGGGAAAAAACGTACATCCTTAACGAGATATCAGTAATGTCTCGATTGATAGAGAAATGCCCACACAAAAACTTGGAGGATAAAAATAAAATCATTGAATGGATTTTTTCAGACACTAAACGCTCTACTGCAACTAGCAAAAAATGGTTTATGCACCTAGTCGCAGCAGTGGATTGGCATAGCAAACAAGGCAATATACCCCGTAAATGGGGTATTGAATACAGGGACGCTCTTGAGTCAATTAAATTGAAGTCCACAAAAAAAGAGAAAAAAGAGATTGATATTTACAGTGTCGCTGAAGTTTATCAAATCATTGATGCACTTAAAAATGACACTTATTCGAGGTTTAAAGGCAAGCACCAGCAATACTACAAATACGTGTATTTCTGTTGGCTAACAGGTTGTCGTCCGAGTGAAGCAATCGCCCTAAAATGGGAAAACGTAAATTTACAGAAAAAGTCCATACTTTTCTGTGAGGCACAAGTCGATGCAAGCGGAACAATTGTTCAGAAACAAAATACCAAAACTGAACTTAAGCGAATTTTTCCTGTCAATCAGGAATTAAAAGATTTACTTGAGTCGATTCCTCACCGTGAAGGGTTCGTTTTTCTAAACGACAGAGGCAAAGCAATCAATCAGCACGCTTTGAATGTTGTTTGGAAAACGGTTCTCAGTGAAGCAGGTATACGGTACCGCGTACCCTATCAGTTACGTCACACGATGATTAGTTATCACGCTAATAACGATTTTCCCATTCACAAACTTGCTCGGCTTATGGGTAACTCGCCCGAAGTAATTACGGAACACTACCTGCATCTTGAGATTGAACGTATTCGTTTGCCCGAAGTAATAACAGAGACCGACATCTAGTCCCTCTCCCTCACCGACCGCCCCCTAAAAAGGGCGGTTTTTTATTGCCCGATCGCCGACTCGGAAGTCAAAATATTTCGTTCACATCGTGTGCATAGCGTGAATGAAGTGAAAAGCTCCTCTTAGCTTTCCTGTATTTGAGCGTATTTTCTGGCGTAGCCGCCTAAGTTGGGCGGCTACTTGTAAAAATGAGCTAATATGACCGATTTTGAGACTTGACTCGGGCCTCAGTTTGTTGCGATCGTCGTAGATACGAGAGACAGCCACCGGGGTGCAACCCGATGACCGCTGTTTTCTCAATTGGCTTACACAATTGAGAACAATATTAGGTCACAAAAGTCCGTTCCGGGCGTACCGCGATCGCAATTCTTAGCGTATTCGTGGGACGGCCCCTTGGCGCTTCGGTGGTATCGGGAAGCCGTATTTGACGGCATTTCTCACTCAGCAGCCTTTTCTATTTTCGATGTCGGTGTCAATTCCGTGCAGTGGCTGCACTACTACGGAACGCCCGTACTGTTGCCCGAGCAGTGCGACGCGCTTTACGGCGTCGAACCAAAAACTACCGACCGCCTGATTCGCAATTTTGAAGGGCAACTGCTAGGAGATGGGTTATTCTGCTGCCCGGAAACGTTTCTGATTCACGCGGAACCCGTACTGGGGCTGTGCTGGATAGGGAGACCGAGCCTCAACTATTTGTTGCCCCCCAGGGCTGTACTGAAGTTGGCTTGCTTTATGCCAGCTACGACCTTTACTATGCGAGCGCTGGCACTTTTGGAGGTAATAGCAAAGCCCGCATACGAGCCGCTACCCGAACCAGTGAAGATGAGCCAGCACTACCGAACGGTAGAAAAACGGCTTGCCCCCAAGGATAAAAACGTTTTGATTAAAGAGGCACAAGACAAGGGCGTCTACGCTTATGCCAAGCACTTTGGCGATTTGGATAGAGGGGTCACTTGGAGACGCTTGTTGGCTCACTGCGAGCGGGGCGGACAGTTTCCGCCTACCCGCGCCGAACTCAACGAAATAAAACTTGAGTTTTAGCTCTGGTAAGCCTTCTTTTGAGTGTATTTTTTAGTGTAGCCGCCTACTGTAGGCGGCTACGCCAGGAAATACATTTAATTACTCAGGTAGTGAACCAAAAAAAAATCACTTGATACAAGTGATTGCTGAACATTCAACTTTGGAGAACAAAATGGAAATTGAAACGACTCCCTGGTACGAAACGAGAACCCTTGTCTCTCCCGCAGTTGAGATGCTTCAAAAGGAAGGATTGATTCAGTACAAAGGGTCATTTTTAAAAACCGAAAGCCCTCGGTGTGCGACTCTCAAGTCGAGATTCGTTCACTACGATACGAACTACGTCAAATACTGCTTCCTGAAAGAGTTCTACCAGTTATTGTTTGACAGTGAAGACAGCAAGTTAACTCTTTTGTTAGCTGAGGTCGTAACTGACTTTGCTGAATATTGCCAGAAACAGTCCTTAGAGGAGAACCCTCGCGAATTATTTAGGGATTTTTGCAAGGTCTATCTTTTCAACTTGACCGCTAAAACATAGCTAAAGTAGGATGGAGATATTCTAAACCTATAAGGTTTACCTATCATTCCGCAGGCTACCTGATTGCACCCTGATTGATACCCCCTCGCTCACTAGCCAATATTCGCCCGCGCGTTAGAATGTACGCAAGTGATTCTCTGAAGTGAAATCCACGGTCTGCGACTTGACGGGGGGAGTAAGAGAATTGCATACGGCAAGGGATGGAGAGAGAAGTCGTCGATTGTTCACGTCTCCCGGTCTAATATTTCACCTATCCTCCGGTAACAATCAAGGGTAGGCGACCCGCGTTTGGTCGCCACGCTTATTGTCTGGTATATCTGTAGCTACAAACACAGCAAAAAACCGCTCTCTAAGTTTGGCGACCAGAAGAACGGCTCCTGCTGACTTACTCAAAGGTAAAATCATCATGTCTCAACATCATAACTCGATTGGTTCCGCTGTCGCAACTTCCCGTAATAAATATTCAAAATTAAACGACGAACACGAATATCAAATCGCGAAACGCGGGATACGGGCCGACTGGGGGCGAGCTAACTGTCAAACCTTTGATATCCCACAAGCCTCGGTAATATTGGGATACGACGCAAAATCCGCAGGCATCATGCTGATATCCGATGAGTACGGTCAGTGGCAGTTTCGCCCCGACAAGCCTTGGGCTTCATCTGGTGGCAAACTGCCAAAATACCGCACGGGTAAAGGAGAATATGATATTTTCCTAGCCAAGCACCCCGAAATAAAAGCATACTGGTCAGACTTGGACGCGCTTAAAGCTCGATGCTTGACTATTGACGGCAGACCCTACCTACTCATCACAGAGGGCGGGTTCAAGGCAATAATGGGATGTCAACACGACATTCCTACCGTTGCGGGTGTTGGCGTGACGATGTTTTTGACTCCGAAGAAAAAAGGTGAACCCGATTTAGTCCCAGGACTTAAACGACTAGCAGTAGCGGGTTTTGGGTTTGTCGTTGCCTTTGACTCCGATAACCCAGTAAAAAAACCTGAAACCGTAAAAGATGTCGCTCGTGCCGAAAAACGTCTGACAGAACGCCTGAAAGCTTATGGCTGTGAGGTATTGTCAGTTACGGGCAAGTGGAATTACGAGGACGGCAAAGGTATGGACGATTTCATCAACAAAAACGGGATTGAAGCTTTTAGGGCAATCCTGATGAAAGCACGATCCGTAGA
>NZ_JAUBVK010000062.1:0-6731 GCF_036705795.1 Microcoleus sp. ARI1-B5 | reverse complement strand
CACGGTTCGGAGGGGGCTAGTCGGAAAAGGAACCTTCTGGAAACCTCGCTGGCTAGCTACCCACTTTCGACCGTATAAACCATAAAGCATTACTCAAGAAAATAAACACATACCCCACAATGAGCAGACAAATAAAGGTTTGGCTCAAAACAGGGTACTGTGTACGGGGTGAATTATTCCCTACCAATGATGGTACACCACAAGGCGGGGTCATCTCCCCTTTGTTGGCGAATATCGCTCTACACGGTATGGAGGAAAGAGTAAAACAGTACGCAGAAACACTAAAAGGGAGAAAACAGCATAATTGCGAATCCCTGAGTCTCATCCGATACGCTGACGACTTTGTAATCATTCACGAAGATTTAAGCGTGGTCAAAAAAAGTCAAGAGATTATCGCAGAATGGTTAAGTGATATGGGATTGGAATTAAAACCAAATAAGACAAAATTAACCCACACTCTTGAAGAAACAAAAGGAAATGTTGGGTTTGAGTTTTTAGGATTCCATGTACAGCAGCATAAAGTAGGAAACTACCGAAGCGCTAGTACATCACAAGGTATCCCTCTAGGTTTTAATACGCTAATCACCCCCTCAAAAAACAAAACCAAAGCCCATTTAGCCAAGATTGCTGAAATAATAGACACCCATAAAACCGCCCCCCAAGCTGCTTTAATTAGCAAGCTAAATCCAATAATCAGGGGATGGTCAAACTATTACTCAACAGTCATTAGTAAGGAAACCTTCACAAAGGTTGACAACCTAATATGGGGTAAATTAAGAGCTTGGTCAAGAAGAAGGGGGAAAGGGAATATCAATAAGGATAAATACTGGAAATCAGTAGACAACCGAAACTGGTGTTTCAGTACAGAGGATGGACTAGAACTAATCACCCATGCAAGTAAGCCAATCGTAAGGCATATAAAGGTCAAAGGTGAAGCTAGTCCGTTTAATGGAAACTGGACTTATTGGAGTAAGCGACGTGGTGAAAGCCCAGATACACCTAAAAGAGTTGCATCTTTAATCAAGAAACAAAAGGGTATCTGTTCACACTGTGGTTCGTATTTTACCAGTACGGATATCGTAGAAGTTGACCAGGTTAATCCAATAACCAATGGTGGTAAAAACACCTACGATAATTTTCAACTTCTGCATAAACATTGTCACGACACAAAGACAGCGAATGATGGTTCCCTCCATAAGAATCATGATTGTAAACTGTCCTAAATCGTATCCATAACAAGGATGGAATTATCAAGGAGCCGTGTGAGGTGAAAGTCTCACGCACGGTTCTGAAGGAGAGGTTAGGGGGGTAACTCCCTAATCGACTCTAACTCTACCCAACCGACCAACAAAAACAGAGTTTAGCTCGGTTATTTGGATGCGTTCGCGTGGTCTGGAATGATGCTCTAACTCTCAGCAAACAATCCGAGAAAAAACCCAAGTCCGCAGAACTCCAAAAGATAGTAATCACCCAAGCAAAAAAGACTGAGGAAAGAGCTTGGTTGAGTGAAGTATCTAATATCCCTTTGCAGCAATCTGTAGCGGATTTGGAAACAGCTTTTAAAAACTTTTTCGAGTCCTGCAAAGGAAAGCGGAAAGGTCGCTCCTTTGGTTATCCCAAGTTCAAAAAACGCACAAATAGCCAGTCAGCAAGATTAACTCGCGGGGGTTTCTCAATTAAGGGAGACGGGGTTTATTTAGCTAAAATTGGTGTTGTTAACCCTATATGGTCTAGGGCGCTACCATCTGAACCTAGCTCAGTCACGGTCATCAAGGATTGCGCTAACCGCTATTTTCTAAGCTTTGTTGTAGAGATTGAACCCGTTCGAGTCGATGCCAAAAACCAAAGTATCGGAATTGATTTGGGAATCAAAACTTTCGCGCTCGATGAGCCATGGGGAGAAAGCCGAAAGTCCTAGCTATAAAAAGCTAGACCGGAAAATCCGTAAACTTCAACGGAAATTAGCCCGTCAACCTAAAGACTCAAAACGCAGGAATAGAACCCGCATTCAGATTGCTAAGCTGCACAATCGAATTGCCGATGCCCGTAAAGATTTTCTGCACAAATTGTCAACCAAGATAGTTAACGAAAACCAAGTAATTGTTTGGGAAGACTTGAACGTGTCGGGAATGGTCAAAAACCGCTTTCCTTGCAAGGGCAATTAGTCAGCAGGGATGGTATGAGTTTAGAGTGCTGTGCGAGGCTAAATCTGAGAAACAGGGTAGGGAGTTTCGGGTGATTAGTCGTTGGTTCCCAACTAGCCAAGTATGCGCGGATTGCGGGTTTAAATGGGGGAAATTAGACCTTTCTATTCGTTCGGTGCTGTGCCTTAATTGCGGCACCGAACAAGACAGAGATTTCAACGCTGCGAGAAATATAAATAAAGTCGGGATAGGGCATTGCCACGACTCTAAATGGGCGCAGAGACAGAGTAAGACTATTTCGGTAGCATCGGTCAATGAAGCGTCAAGAATCACCGCACTTTAAGGGCGGTGAGTATGTCAAGGAATACAACGAACTGAAGGCGCGCATCACGGTTTCAATTACGCCAACTGCGGTCAATGGCATAGATGCGATCGCAGATTCCCTAGACATTTCCAGATCGGAATTATTGGAGAGGATAGGGCGCGGGATGTTGCAAGTGAAGGTGGTGCAGTTGGAAGAGTCAGGAAATTAAGAAAGGCTTTACACAATCTGAAAAATAATTGTTAGCTCGTTGGGAGGGCAGTATTGTGGATGAAATCATCCGAGTCGAATGTCAAACGGTGCGTTTTTTCGACGGGTTGGAAGTGGACGGCTACCGGCTGCCAAGCGGAGAATTTCGGGTGGGACTGACGGGAGCCAGCTTGGTTTTGGGCTATAAAGAGAATTGGCTGCGGCGCGTTCTGGGTCGCAGCGGTACGGCATTGAATGCGTTGCGGGGGCTGGGTTTTACGGAAAAAATAGAAGAAGTGGTACGCGAAACCCCTCGCGGCGATCGGTCTGTGAGGACGATCGGGTTGAGGGATTTCAACCGGCTGATTGCCTATGCAGTTGCCGACGGAAAAAAAGCTGCGCTTGCCCTCCAGCTCGCGCTGACGCCCGGTAGTGCTTAACGATTTCTTTGTCGATGCCTTTGGCGAAATGCCGCTTACGATTGATGAGAAACGCCGATTGTTCTACGAAGCTTATGCGGCAACAATCAGCCCGGAGGATTGGCGCCAGATGGATCGAGAGGACATCCTGCGGTTGGCGCTGCCTGGAGACGAGCCGCATTTGCTCTGGGGACTGTGGAATGCTTTACGTGGGCAGTAGCAGCTTCATCTACGTTAATCAGTGCTTGAGATTGGCTGTTACTGCAACGCTACGCAGGCAACCCTAATGCCTTCAATATCATTGGCAATAACTTGCTGCACGCTTCTACAATGCTGGCAGTCTGGGGCAAACTGCTCAATGTTGCCTCAAACATCTTCCTCGCTTTTCGTGTCAGCCCTTCCTTTTTAGCAGGTTCCTCTGTTTGCTTAGCGGATGCTAAAGCTTGCACCTGCTCTAATAAATCCGCTTTGTCAGGCTCTGATAGATCCGAATCATTTTCGATGACTTGTTGGAGTTGTGTCAGGAGTTCTTTGATGTTGGGTTCATCGGTTTCCGAGGAATCCGGTAATTGATTGAGAGTGTTGGTCACATTGCCGCTAATCGTGCCCAAATTAACGACTCCATCACCACCAACTAACCCGCTGATGTCGCCAATGTTGCCACCGCCCGAACGGATGTTGATTCCCTTATTTTGAGTCATTACTACTTCTCCTTTAATGATTTGAATTGTTTCTGCTTCAATCTTAGATTGATGCGTGACTGTTTTAAGAAACTGCTCGATGGTTCGATTGAGGGAGCGGATTTCACCGTCTTGTTCGGCTAGTTTTAACTGAACGGCGATCGGTAATTCCTTTTTGATTCGAGCGTAATCTGTAAAATACTCGCGACTTAACTCAGATTTGTCTGCTCCTGGCGCCGTTATAAACCGGAGATTCAAGCCATTGTCGCCCCGCCGTTCGATCGCCACAAACCGCAGCTCTTGCTCTGGATGGTTGGTTGATAAGTTTTTAAGTGCAATAGAGATAGCGCGGGGGTCAATATCCTGACTGTGGTACAAATCTAGAGTATCCACGTAAGGTTTAATGAAATCTGCAAACTCCCCCCCAGCAAAGGTTTCTCCCCAGTTATCCGGTTTTCGCAATCGGTTGGGATTACCTTTGGTGTCCAGGCGCATGAATACATAGTCGCATTGCACGCCCTCTAGCTTGGTGCTACCTGTAATTCCCCAATCTTCGATACAAGCTCCTGTAAGAATTGCTCCCGTCATATCTGTACCGTCGAGTTGCGCTTGCTTCAGGATGGCTCTGGACAAATTAGCATTCTGTAAATTAGCGTTGTTGAGGTTTGTTCCAATAAAACTGACACCTTGCAGATCTGCCCCTTGCAAGTTCACCCCTTCCAAATTCAAGCCATCAAAGTTTTGAGATTGTCCGTTGAGCGTGACAACGAGTTGCCGAATGTGGGAATTGGCGAGGTAGGTATTGTCCAGACGAGCATAATCAAGCGCTTTAACTTGATAGAAGCGAGTACGAGTAAGATTAGCCTCTCGTAAATCGCAAAACTTAAGCGTTGAACCAGTAAAGTCTACATCAGTTAAGTTAGCTCCCTTAAAACAATTTCCTCGTCCTGTCACTATTGCTATTGCTGCTTGCAGCCTCCATAACCCCCCTGGATTGCAAGTGAGTGCTTTGCGGCTAAGATGCCAGGAAATCGCAATAGCTACAATTACGATCGGCATTACTTTGGTTATGGGTACACTTATAATAGTTACTGCAAGCATTGGGAGAAATGTACTCACAGTAGCTATCACAAGAGAGTCTAATGAAACTCTTAATAAAATTAGCGCTAAAGTAGCAATTTCTATACTTATTGAAACTAAAACTATGGCTCCAGAGCCTAAAAAGAAAGGAACACTCATATCAAGCCTACCTGTTTGGGAAGGCAGAGCGATTGATAATAATAGAAGCGGCAGCAAGGCTCCTATGCCTATAATAGTCCCCAGAACAAAGTTTTTTTGTATACTACTAAATAATGTGATACTTAAAGAGAGTAAAACCGAAACCCCATAAGGTAATGAAGATGTCGTCAATAATCCAGTGGCTAGTAAACTTCCTGCTCCCAGAAAACAACCAGCTAAGCTAGCTAAGAGCAGGGTAGCAAAAAGCAAGAACACTTGCCAGCTCACTTTTATTCCAAAATTAACCTTATGGAACTTTGACTTTTCAAAATTTATTCTAGTAAAAGCTATTCCTTGGAAAACAGCACCCTCAAAACAGGTTTCTGCCAAGCCTTCAGAATGCGATTGTTGCATTTTTTAAATAATGAGAATCTACTGAATCATAAGCATATTTAAGTACACTTTTTCTCACAGTCAGAATGACCTTTGCTCCAGCAATTAACTAGACAGACTAATTGAGGGAAACCCTGAGGAGGCTTTTCTTTAATGCCAAAAGCTCCAGGGGGAATAATTTCTGTAATATTAATTCCTTCCGATGTACTTGAAGAGTCTACTACCTCAAACTGAAAGTTTTTGAGTGCCTTATCGATTGGATTTAAGGAGTTATCTGAATCTTCGCCCGAAAGAGAATCAGATAATTGGGTCGTAGTTATTCGGAAGCTGATGAGTGACTCGATCCATTCTGTTGCAAGCTGTTTTTGCTTCTTAGAGAGTTTGTCCCAACCCGGACATAAAATCTTTGTTGTCATACTGCTAGCTCCTCTATTTTTTTATGTTAAAGAATAATAGGAGTAAATCAGATGCTTTATCAGCCCTGAAGTTACTTCATTCGCAACTGGTAAACTAACTGACGAATTTCACTTTTTTTAAGGCTATTCGTCACTCGCGCTATTTCTTCAAACATCGAGCGATCGCATCATAGCGATTCGGCGTGCGGTAAAACTCCAGGATACATCCAAATTTGACCGCTTCTACTTACTTACTAGAGCCTGGTTGCGACATCAGGACTGTTCTAGAATTGCTGAGATACCAAAACGCGCAGACAACGATGGTTTACACTTGTGACAGATTATTCAGTCAGCGTTGATGGATGCGTTCGCCTCACCTCAACCAATCCTTAAAATCTCTAACTTGCCTTGTTTTTAGCTAACCAACCGCCGCCATGACCGACTCGATCGTCACCCAACTCCAACAAGCTTCCCAGGGTTTGCTCTTCCGAGCGCGAATCCGACGCCCCCTTTGAGGTCATTCATTGGCCAGCACAGGGACAACTAACCCAGGCTAAGGTGCTGCAACTGACGAACCATCCGCCCGATGCTCCAGTGGAAGTAGTAACACTCGATGAGTTCTTTGATACTGCCACCGCTGAGGAAGATTGGCACGGTGAAGAGGAACGGGAAACGGCAAAGCGCTTTCAGAACTTGGTGAGCATCCTCAAGCAGAACCTCTGGCAGTTGCAGGTTTATCGAGTGGGTAGCGTTGAGATTGATGTCTACATCGTTGGGATGACGGACGGTGGCGGATTGGCGGGGCTGTCTACGAAACTGGTGGAGACTTAATTTCAGAAAATACTTTCCAAGGCAGCTTCAGCTAAGGAAGAAAACCACTATAAAATATTTTTCCCCAAACAAAAAGCGCCCCTATTTCTAGGAGCGCTTTTTGTAATCTGGGACTAAAACTTAGCCGTTGATAGAAGGAG
>NZ_JAUBVK010000061.1:0-6806 GCF_036705795.1 Microcoleus sp. ARI1-B5 | reverse complement strand
GAATTGTTAGTCAGAGTTCGCGCTAGCAGCGTCAATCCCGTAGACTGGAAAATCCGGCAAGGACACCTGCAACTATTAACAGGATTTAACTTTCCTCGAATTGTCGGTTCTGACATCTCGGGAGTTGTCGTGGAAGTCGGCCGGGAAGTCACCAAATTTCAAGCCGGAGACGAAGTTTATACATTCTTAAATCCCATCGCGGGCGGTGCTTGTGCCCAATACGCTGTCGTGCCAGAATCGAGTGCAGCAATTAAACCTAAAAACATCACCCATGCAGAAGCAGCAGCAGTACCGATCGCAGGTTTAACCGCTTTGCAAGCGCTCAGGGATTTGGGTGAAATTAAAGCAGAATACAAAGTATTGGTTAACGGCGCTTCCGGCGGAGTCGGGAATTTTGCGGTGCAAGTTGCTAAAGCAATGAATGCGGAAGTAACGGGAGTTTGCAGCGCAAAGAATAGAGAATTTGTCAAGGGTTTGGGAGCAGATTATGTTCTGGATTATGCAGAAATTGACTTTACTCAACAGCGCGAAAAGTATGATATAATCTTGGATGCTGTCGGGACAAAAACATTTGCTGAATGCGAAAAAGTGCTGCAACCGGAGGGAGTTTATATCTCGACTTTGCCGAGTTTAGACAACCTCGCACCGATGTTGACGACCAAATATCGAAGTTGTCCTCTATACCTGCTGACTGCATAATAATCCCCGCATTATTAACTAAAATATCAATATGACCCCGCCATTTTAAAGCATCTTGCCACAAAGTCGAGGCCGCGTTTTCCACCATCAAATCTGCTGCTAATAAATAACAGCGATCGCGCGCAACACTTGCTGCTACCGCTTCCGCTTCTTTCTGACTGCGAAAGTAATGCAAAATCACCTGGGCCCCAGCATTAACCAGAGTCCGCACCGTCACTGCACCAATCCCCTTCGATCCGCCCGTTACTAAAATTACCTTTCCGGTTAAATCAATCATTTCTCTATCTCTATTTCTATCTTTTCTCTTGATCTGCGCCTGCGTAGCGCCCTTTGCGGTTCATAAAAAGAATAAATCCCGTTCACACACGAAATAGAATTGCTATATGATACAGCACATTCCATCTAAATGTGACACAGGAAATTGAGTCAGCGGTGTAGCAGCGGGCGATCGACTGTTGGAGACCGACCGACTGAGCTCCGGCCCTGGGCAATGGGCCCGCTGGCTGAGTGCGAGCCACCCGCTTTACGTCATTAAAGCCTTAATTTTTGATGTTTCTTTATTCGAGATATAGCCACTCCTTACAGCACTCTAGCTTCTTTCTCCTTAAACTCGATAACTAAACGCGATTCGGGAGCAGAGGTCGAATTAACTTCATAATTGGGTCATACTTAAAGTTATTGACACAATCAATTAGCGCACTGGAAAGGGTTGATTGAGATGCGGGAATTTGTTCGATCAACTCGTTCATGACTTCGGTATCAAGATCGTAGGCAGCTTGAAACATTTCTTCTAACCACTCAGAGGACATCACGGCTATATCTTCTGGAGATAAAATGTCAACACCTAGTTTTTGGGGATCTTTTCCTACAACTGTGTAGATGTACTCTACTCCCAAGTGTTGAGCGAGTTTGTCAAAGATGAGCCTTTCCTGAAAGGGCTTGCTGATAAAGTCGTCACAACCAGCCATAAGAACTTTCTCTCGATCTTCTTCAAAAATATTGGCCGTTAAAGCAATAATCACAGTCTCTTGTCCCTGAGGGTGTTCTCTAATGCGTTTGGTAGCTGTGTAGCCATCCATGATCGGCATTCGTAGATCCATCCAAATCAGGTTTGGGGACCAACTTTCCCACATTCCGAGTGCTTCAACTCCCTGTGTTGCTTCGCGCACCTCAAAACCGACTGAGGTAAGGAGTTTGACCAATAAGCGGCGATTTTCCTCTAAATCTTCAACAACCAGGATGCGGTAAGTTGGTTGTCCTGCAGCTATACCAATCACTCTTTGTTCAGGCAATTCAGAGGCAAGGCAGACTGCTTGAGGTAAATTTACCTCAAGTTCAAAGTAAAAAATGCTGCCCCGATTCAATGTGCTTTGAACCTGAATCTGACTACCCATGAGTTGGACAAATCTTTGGCTGATAGCTAGACCTAGACCAGTACCTTGATTTAATTTATTCCCAGCTTCAGCTTGCACGAACGCCTTAAATAAGCTCTCAACATCTGTTGGAGCAATTCCCACTCCAGTATCCTCAACTTCAAAACATAGGCGACAGGACGTTTGGTCGCTCTGTTGGGATCTTACTCGTAAGGTGACGCTTCCTCGATCAGTAAACTTAATCGCATTACCGAGCAGATTGACTAAGACTTGATACAGTTTTTTCTCATCGGTATGCACAAATTGGGGAAGATTGGTGTCTCGCTCGACAATTAGTTTCAATCCTTTCGATTTGGCTTTAAATTGCAACATTTCTTCAATAGAATTCAGCATTTTTTTGAGAGCGAAGTCTGAAAGATAGAGTGTCATCTGTCCGCTCTCTATTTTGGATAAATCTAAAATGTCGTTAATCAATTCCAATAAATGTTCGCCGCTACGATTGACGCTCGCCAGATCTTTTTGGAGTTCGGGAGTCAGATCGGGATCGTAACTCATCAATTGCGTAAATCCCAAAATAGCATTCAGAGGAGTACGGAGTTCGTGGCTCATGTTGGACAGGAACATACTTTTGGCTCGGTTTGCTGTTTCTGCTGCTTCTTTAGCTTGCTCAAGTTCCCACTCGGCTTGTTTGCGATCGTTAATGTCAATTAAATATCCCAACATTTCCACTGGTCTACCTGCACCATCTCGAATTAGTCTGAGTTGACCGAGTATCCAGCGATAAACCCCATCAGAGCGACGAAGACGGTATTCATGGAAATAAAAATCATTGACGAATAGATTGCCTAAGCCATTAAGCACTCGTTCTCGATCGTCTGGGTGTAAGTTATGCACCCAAAATTCACCATCTTCTAAAAACGCCATGCTTTCATAGCCCAATACCTCTTTGACATTTTCGCTGATGAACGTTGCTTCATAATCGCCATAAGGTTTACAGCTAAAAATAACGACGGGGCTGTAGTTGAGGAGAAAGTTGAGGCGATTTGTGGTAGCTTGCAAGGCTTGCTCAGCTTGTTTCAGCTCTGTCACATCCTCCTGAACGGCAACATATACAGTTCCGTATTCATGATGCTCAAACATGGATGTATGAACCCTGCACCAAAAAAGTCTTCCATCTTTTTTCTTATTGCAGACTTCATATTTTGCTTCTCCGTTCTGATTGATTTGAGTGACAATATCTAGAACGCTTGCGTCTGGTGTAACCTCTGTATCGACATAATTCAAGACACCAACGGGTTGACCTGCGAGTTCGCCATCTGTGTAGCCAAACATAGCGTCAAATTTGGGATTTGTGTAGACGATCGTGAGATCTGAGGCTTTAAGTAAACACACTCCACCTGCCATGTTATGCATAATAACACTCTGAAGCTCTAGCGTCTTTTGAGCTTCTTTTCGAGCGGTAATTTCTTGGAGCTGAGCAATAAAATGCAGTGGATTTCCCTGTTCATCTTGTACTAGCGAGCCATCAAGAAGAATCCAAACCATATGTCCTTGTTTGTGGAAATACCGTTTTTCCAGTTGGTAAGTTGAAATTGTTCCGGCTAATAGCTGATGTACATAACTCAGATCCAGGTCTAAATCGTCAGGATGGGTAATGTCTTGGAAAGTTAACCCTAACAACTCTTCTGAGGAGTAGCCAACAATCTGACATAAGGCAGGATTGACTTTAACCCAGTGCCCGTCAAGTGAAACGATCGCCATTCCAATTGACGCATTTTCAAACGCATTGCGAAACTGCTCTTCACTGTTTCGTAAAGCCACCTCAATTTGTTTGCGTTCGTTTTCAGCCCGCTTGCGATCGTCGATCTCCTTCTCTAAGGCTTGATTTGCCACCATAAGTTGAGCTGGACTAGGTAAAGCTAAGGCAGATGGAATTAAAAACACTAGCTCAGATGCAGTATATATAGAAATCAGAGCAGTAATAGCTTTAAGTCCTCCAGAAACCCAATAAGTAGGAAACCAAAGCGTCCAAATATCCATGAGATGAGTTGTACCACAGGCAATTATGAAGGCGCCAAACAAAAAAAATACTTTCTGAAATGGAGTATCTTGGCGCTGTCGCACAAAGTAGATTAGCATGATGGGGATGGAGTAATAAGCTAAAGCAATTAAACCATCGGATAAAATATGTAATCCTACTAAGTTTGTTTGCCAGAGATAGCAGTGACCGTGAGGAATGAATCCTGCAATTTCAAAAAATTGTGTAATCATAGCTAACCTACATTATTCATGAGTGCTGAAGTGCTTAGCGATTGAGTTCTGCCATGGCCCGCTTCATGGTCGAAGTCCTACTGGGAAAACCACTTTTGAGTAGGGAGATGTCAAATTGCCAACCCAGCAGCACGAGACATCCGATCGCAATGAGGAGTAGACTTGCCCTGTAAGAAATGTGGTTGTTCATAAATCTGCTGCTGGGGAAAAAAGGTTCTCTGCCATGTTACGCGAAACGAAGAAGGGCAACTGCGGGCGGATGATTCCTACCTGAACAAGTCAGATTTTGTAGGGGCTGTGCCACGGTGCCAGTCCTAGAACCCTGCGATCGCAGGACTTCTTTCTACGTCAAGTGAGTGGATAACCTAATAATTCAAGTATACTCTAGTTCATAGGGTTAGAGTGTTCTACCAGGAAAGTATGGAAATCAGTAAGATTGTCGATATAACTAGCGATAGGGTTAGCGAGCCAGCTACCAACTACCGAGGCAATATTTTAATTGTTGACGATCTGCCTGGTAACCTGCATCTTCTGGGCCGTACTTTGAGGACACATGGTTATCAAGTTCGCTGTGCCACAACAGGCGCAATCGCGATCCGAGCCGCCCAATCGCCATGGACGGAACTAATTTTACTCGACATTAAATTGCCCGATATTGATGGCTATGAAGTTTGTAAGCAATTAAAATCGAACGAGCAAACCGCAGGCATTCCGATAATTTTTTTGAGTGCTCTCAATCAAACTTTCAATAAGGTTCACGGGCTTGCTGTTGGTGGGGTAGATTATATTGCTAAGCCGTTTCAAATCGAAGAAGTATTAGCTCGTGTCGAAACTCACCTAACCATCCGACGGTTGCAACAAAGCCTCCAAGAGCAGAATTTACGTCTCTTGAGAGAAATCGAAGAACGCCAACGTCTCGAAGAGTCCCTCTTTGCCGAAAAAGAACTAGCTCAAGTGACCCTCCAATCGATTGGTGATGCAGTTATTACTACCAATGCTCAAGGTAATGTGCGATATTTCAATCCTATCGCTGAGCAACTGACAGGCTGGAAGGCTGATGAGGCTCAGGGACTCCCCCTATCTGCAGTGTTTGTAATTGTCAATGAAGTAACGCGAAAGCCAGTAGAGAATCCGATCGCCAAGGCTTTGTTGGAGAAGCGAATTGTGGGCTTAGCTAACCATACTATCCTCATTGCCCGCGATGGGACGGAGTATGCCATTGAGGACTCAGCAGCACCGATTCGAGACCGCCAAGGTCAAATTATCGGGGCAGTCATCGTCTTTCGTGATGTTACCGAATCGCGCAATCTTGCTCGTCAACTCTCTTGGGAAGCCTCTCACGATGCTCTGACGGGTTTAATCAACCGTCGAAGATTTGAGCAGCACCTAGTTGATGCGATCGCCTCTTGTCAAGATAGCAATCACCAGCACGCTCTCTGTTATTTAGATTTAGATCACTTCAAAGTCGTTAACGATACCGCAGGTCATGTTGCTGGCGATGAGCTACTGCGCCAAATCACTACACTTTTACAAAAGAAAGTTTGTGCTAATGACACACTGGCTCGCTTGGGAGGTGATGAATTTGGTCTTTTGCTTACTCAATGTCCCCTCTCTCAAGCAGCTAAGATTGCGGAACAACTCAAAGACCTAGTGCATCTGTTTCGGTTTATTTGGGATAGCAAAACCTTGAGCGTCGGGGTCAGTATTGGAGTTGTTGCCATTAACCACACCAGCAAAAATTTGATGGAGGTTATGGGAGCGGCTGATGCAGCTTGTTATGCCGCCAAAGGCAAAGGCCGCAACTGTGTTCATGTTTATCGTCTAGATGATGAGGAAGTAATTAGACAACGCGGTGAGAGGCACGTGGTTTCTTAAATCAGCCGAGCGTTGGAAACCAATCGTTTTTGTCTCTACTCCCAAAAAATTGTCTCTATTACCTCTAACCCATCAGTAGAGCATTATGAAATTTTGCTAAGAAGGCTGCTAGATGAAAATGGAGAAAGAGTGGCTCCCAATGACTTTATTCCCGCCGAGCGTTATGGGTCGATCGCCGATATCGATTGTTGGGTAATCGAATTTTTTTTTTATAATTATCATAATTTATCGCATAAAAATTTTATGAGTAAAGGATTGTATACGATTAATATTTCTGGCGATAGCATTGGTAACAATGGGTTGATAATGTTCTTAATCGAACAATTTGATCGCTACCAAATCCCCCCGCAAACCATTTGTTTTGAACTCACGGAAACCGCAGCGATCGCGAACTTTGAGCAAGCCAGATATTTCATGAGCGAACTCAAAAAGATTGGATGTTGCTTTGCTTTAGATGATTTTGGCAGTGGATTGAGTTCGTTTGCGTATCTGATGAATTTACCAGTCGATTATCTAAAAATTGATGGTGCTTTTGTCAAGAATATTAGTCATAATTTGATTTCTCAAGCGCTCGTTGAAGGCTTTAAT
>NZ_JAUBVK010000060.1:0-8065 GCF_036705795.1 Microcoleus sp. ARI1-B5 | reverse complement strand
CGTGCTTGGATGGCTCCGACCGACCAACCCCACGAAAACTTCATCTTCCCTGAAGAAGTTCTGCCTCGCGGTAACGCTCTGTAATCAGCGCGAAATATCAAAAATTCCAACATTTTCAAAGGGTAAGATAAATCAATTTAGGCTTTACCCTTAATGTTTAAAAAGCTCCTGCCGATCGCTCGGCGGGAGCTTTTTTGTGCGATCGCACGCCCATCGCACATTTAAACCCGCTTTACAGCTCGCCCCACAGCCCATATTCTGACTCAAATATCTGCAATCCGTTCAAAAGCTCGATCGGGCGCTGGCTGTAGAGATCGATCGAAAACCCAGCCACAGCAGTAATTTCCCCTCATCTTGCAAAAATCTCAACTTGCATCCCCCCACTTCTAATTCCTTGTGTTATTCTAATAATTGTGACTACTGGAACGATACTCAGAACGCAGGTTCTTTCGGTTACGCTGGCAAGGGCTAGCGCACAAATCCTCACACCAAATCTTGTATTTGGGTGAGGTGCGTTCAAATATGAAGCCATTTAGCTAAACTGGAGGTGATGCCCATGATAGAAAGTAGTAAACCCATGGGTCATCAGATTGGAAACTACCGGCTGTGCGCCGGGGCCGCTCACTAGCAGTCAGCCGTCGTTTCCAACTGGAAACGACTTCCACGGGGAACCAGGCCCAGCTAGGGATTCTCCCGGCAGTCAGGTTCTAATCTGAAGACCCGCTAGACCGCTCTCACCTCAAATAGTGTTAAATCTTAAGTCTTAAAACTTGAGCCTTAACACTATTGGTGAGAGCGGATAGTTTTTGGTAGGATTTTCCGCAGGTGGGCTGTGAATCTGCCCTCATAGCTAATCCTCAAGAAAAAATTATGGCTGACCTACTTAACGATACTGAAATTCAAGAGCGCGCCAGTCAATTGTCAGGCCCGACGGTGTACGGCAAGCAATTACGGTGTACCCGTTCATTTAAAGATTTTATCGGCGCGGGAGGCTTTGTGAATAAGTTGGTCGCCCCCTCAGAAGCAGCAGGACATCACCCAGACAGAGAAATCTCCGATAACAAAGTAACAGTTAACTTGACAGCTCGCGCAGGAGGCTTAACTGAGAAAGACTTGGCGCTAGCCCAAGAGATTTATGCGCTAAATTAGAAGAGTTCCCGTTTTCCCAACAGCAGCCACCGCATCTAGCGACAGTCCCCGAGCGCGGAAAGCTCGCAAATAAAAAATCGACTCTGGGTTAGAATCGGGTGTGAAAAAGTCGAGATGCAAAAAGTCCAATGTATAAAAGGCTATTCGCCATCCTCCGACCATGATCGTATTTGAAAAGCCAGAGTTATTGAACGAGTCTGCCGAAAGAACCGATCTGATAGAAAAGCTTTTGGATATTGGCGCTGCTCTGTCGAGCGCCCAAGATTTGGGCGGCTTGTTAAACTTAATTTTATCTAAAAGCAGGGAAATCACCTACAGCGATGCGGGCAGCGTTTATTTAGTAGATCACAGCGACGCGAAATCTAAGTTGCTGTTCAAGGTAGCCCAAAACGGTTCTAAACCCAGACTGTCGTTTAAGGAATTTGCCCTGCCGCTGACAGACAAAAGCTTGGCGGGTTACGTGGCAATTACAGGTCAAAGTTTGAACCTGTCTGATGCCTACGACTTGCCGAACGGCGTACCCTACCAGCTAGATACGAGTTTTGACAGGGATATTAATTACCGCACTTGCTCGGTAATGGTGCTGCCCATGCAAAACCGACAGGGCGAAACAATAGGTATACTGCAACTGATTAACCGCAAAACAAAGGCAGATGCGGTGCTGACAGCAGAGAATGCCTGGGAATCGACGCAGCAGTATTCCGAGTGGGAAGAAAGGATAGTTCGATCGCTCGCTTCTCAAGCTGCAATCTCGATCGAGCGCAATCAACTCCAAGAAAGCATAGAACATTTGTTCGAGGGCTTCGTCAAAGCAAGCGTGCAAGTCATAGAAGCCAGAGACCCCTGTACCTACGGTCATTCAGAACGAGTAGCAGCCCTGACAGTACGCCTGTCAGAAGAAGTAAACGCCGTCAGCAGCGGATGGCTGCGCTCAGTTTACTTTAACAACCGCCAAATTCAAGAAATTCGCTACGCCGCCCTGCTGCACGATTTTGGCAAAATCGGAGTCCCAGAAGCAGTTTTGACCAAGCAGAAAAAGCTCTACCCCGCACAGCTAGAAATCATCCGCCACCGGTTTGGCTTAGCTCAGCGGACAATGGAAATGGAATGCGTCCAGGCTAAATACAAATACTTGCTAGAGCATTCAGCCTACCGAAAACACCCCAGCGAGGAGCCAGAGTGCGCTCAATGCCAGGAAATAGAACACCTAGACACGGCGCTAGCAGAGGGCAAAACCAGATTGGCAGAATACTGGGAAGTGCTGCTAGAGGCAAACGAACCTCACATTTTGGCAGAAGAACCCCTAGCTCAACTGCGAGAACTTTCTCGGCAAACTTACAGAGATATAGACGGGGCAATTAAACCGCTGCTGAGCCCAGACGAGATCGTGCAATTGATGGTGGAAAGGGGCAACCTGACGCCGGAAGAACGATCGGCAATAGAATCTCACGTAACTCACACTTACGAATTTCTCAGCCAAATTCCGTGGACAAAGGACCTAAAAAATGTTCCCCAAATAGCCTACGGACACCATGAAAAACTCGACGGCACCGGCTATCCGCGAGGTCTAAAACACTCAGAAATCCCCATTCAAGCGCAATTGATGACCATCGCCGATATTTATGACGCCCTAACGGCAGGCGATCGCCCCTACAAGCGAGCTCTGCGCACAGATGCAGCGATGAAAATTTTGCGACAAGAAGCAGCTCACAACAAAATCAACGCCGATTTGTTAGAACTGTTCGATCACCGCCGAGTCTTTAGCGTCCTGGGACACAGCTTGGATGTTAAAGTCGAATTAGCCTAGACGATTCGGGCGTGCTGTGCTAAAAATTAAATAGGCTACCCTGCGCCTAAAGTGTCAGCAGTCAAATCAATCCACAGCCCAAGTCTTGTCAGGTTTTGAGGCGGTTGAGTACAGGGGAAAAAACAGGCTCGGGGCAGCCGCCAATCACATCTATACACTGCGTCAGCCCGCAAGAATCAAAAGAAAAAGTGAATTTTAGGTCTCTTTTTGGAGTATGCTAGTTGAGCAACTACTGACCACATAGAAGACTCGAAAAGTTTCTCTGTAATCGGTGTGAGGATGAGAGTGAATATGTCGAAATTTTTGTGGAGTTACTTACTAATCAGCCCAGCAGTCTTAGGAGCTACCCTAGTAGTTTCTTCGAGCGCGATGGCAGCAGACGCAAAGCCGGCTGCTGATGCGCTCAAGCCTCAAGCGGCCCAAGCTGAAACAGGTCAAACCTCCGAAGCCAAAGTCAATGCTTTAGCTGCTGTTGACGAAACTAGCGCAGCACTAAAGCCAGTCGAAGAAATTTCCCAAGCAGCGGGCAGCGAAACCCAGCCGGCGATAGCAGCAGATTCGGGCCAGGCTGCAACACAAAGTGCGATCGCCGCAGCCAACACAGCCCCCGCAGTGGCAAATCCCGAAGCGGCATCAGAACCTGCAACTGAATCTTTAGCAGCAGTTGAGCCAACAGTCGCTCAACCAGTAGAAAATTCAGCCCCAGCAGCCAAACTAGAAAATCCAGCCCCGGCAGCTACCGCTATCCCAGAGCAAATTAGTGCAGTTCAATTAGAAACTACCGCCCCGACAGCGGCAGAGCCGGCACAACAAAGTTTGCCTTCTCCGGCTGAATCTCTAGCCCAAACTGTCGCACCACAAGCTCAAAACCCAGCCGCCACATTAGAACAGCTCAACCAGTACAGCAGCGAAGGTGCTGCCGGCGGCGAAACTCAGGGTCAAGTAACCTCAGTATCTCAACTTTCCGACGTGCGGCCCACAGACTGGGCATTCCAAGCACTGCAATCCCTAGTCGAGCGCTACAATTGCATAGCTGGCTATCCCGACGGCACCTTCCGCGGCAACCGGGCAATGACCCGCTACGAATTCGCCGCCGGTCTAAATGCGTGTTTGGACAAAGTTAGCGAGCTAATCAGAGCAGGCACTACCAACTTAGCTACGAAAGATGACTTGGCAGCCCTCCAACGGCTCCAAGAAGAATTTGCAGCGGAACTGGCAACCCTGCGCGGCCGCGTCGATGCTTTGGAAGCTCGGACATCAGAACTCGAAGCCAACCAATTTTCAACTACTACCAAACTGACTGGGGAAGCAATTTTTGCCCTCAGCGACGACTTTGGCGGCAATGATGGCTTGTTTGGCAGAGACAACAGAAGAATCGGCAGGGGTAACAATGAAGCCGTCTTCCAACAGCGGGTACGTCTCAATTTAAATACAAGCTTCACCGGTCGAGACTTGCTGCTCACCAGGCTTGATGTGGGCAACGGTCAAAACTTTAACTTCGGGGCTACCAGCGAGGGCACTCAAACCTGGAACGTAGTCAACCGCACCGACAACGTTTTTAACCTGGGCAGCTTGCTTTACAAGTTCCCCGCTAGCAATCGGTTGAACGTTACCATTGAAGCCGCTAACGGTATTTGGAACGATTTTATCCCCACCGTCAACCCTTACTTTGAAGACTTTGACGGCGGTAATGGCTCGCTCAGCGCCTTCGGTCAGAGCAACCCAATTTATCGCCTAGGTGGCGGTGCTGGTATCGGCTTCGATTACGCCTTCGGCGGCAGGGGCTTGCTGGGCGGCGTGTTCGGCCCGACTTCTCTGTCCTTCGGCTATTTGGCCTCAAATGCAGCCAATCCGACTAAGGGTGCAGGCTTGTTCAACGGCGACTACGCGGCGATGGGCCAGTTGACTTTTACCCCCGGACGCAACTTACAAGTTGCTTTCAACTACAACCACGGTTACTTTAGCAGAGGTAACTTCGGGTTTGACAACGGTTTGGGGAACGGGGAAGGCAATCTCGGCGGTTTCACCGGTACCGGCGTGGCTAATTCCATCAACGGTTTGAGCGAAGGCTTTGACGGCTTCCGCGCTCGCAAGGTTGTCAGCAATTCCTACGGCGCTCAGGCTTCGTTCCGACTCAGCCCGAGATTTATCCTTGGCGGCTGGGCCGGCTTAACCAATGCTCGCATTCTCGGCGTCGGCGATGCGAGAATTTGGAACTACGCTGCCACTTTGGCTTTGCCCGATTTAGGCAAAGAAGGCAACTTGCTGGGATTTGTGGTAGGTCGCGAGCCTTACTTGGATAAACTTGAGGCTCCCGGCAGTTTGCGGAGCTTCAGAAACGATACTTCGTGGCACTTTGAAGGGTTCTACAAGTTCAAGCTCTCGGATAACATTGCTGTGACTCCGGGTGTCATTTGGATTACCAACCCAAATCAAGACCGCAATAATGACGACATCATTATTGGTACTCTGAGAACTACTTTCACGTTCTAAGAGCGGGTTAGAGGAGGCAGGGCGGGTCATACCCTCTCTGCTGTCAACTCTAGCTAAATTTAGCCCTGCTTCCGGCAGGGCTTTTTTGTGCGGTGGACGAATAAGGAAATTAAGCCCCTCAAAAAACTTGCGAGAAGCCCCTATTTGGCAGAGGGCTAAACGTTAAAGGTGACACCTTCTTCACCTGACTCCAAAACCCGAAAGTATAATTTCTCAAAGGAGCGATCGGGCGATCGCATCTTATACATCTTATTTAAAAGCTTTTTTCCCCACCTTGCTCTTCCACCAGCACCCCAAGCCAAAAGCTAAACCAACACCTGCGATCGTAGTAGGTTCCGGCACAGTTTCAGACTCAGACTCGTACTCATAGGTGAGAGTAAGTGTTGAATCAACCGCGACAGTGCCCGCGTAAGTTCCAGTTGCAGGCGTTCCTAAAACTTTAACAGTACCCATTGCCGCAATGCTAGCAGCAATTAAATCCCCCGCACACCCACTAAACATATTTAGAGACTGCGGCGAACTATAACTCCTTGAAACTCGTACCCTCGCACTCCCACTTCTAGCCCCCGCAGCCCCCGATTCAATACTCATTTCCGGCGGATTTGCAAACAAACTCAAAACCAAATTGGGGTCAGCTTTTAAACTAGGTAAATTCACAGCAATTTGAGCATTCGTTACCGCAGTACCAGTAAAATTGCTAGTAGGAACAATACTGATATCGCTGTTAACCGTTGACTGAACTGTAACATAAGCCCTTAACAGCGTAGCCTAAAGCGAATTAAACTTAGGCAGCACCCCATTCAGATTACTATTGACTGGCTGCTGCTTCAAATTTACCGTATAAGTTTGCGTGAGAACAGCAGCTTGTACAGGTATTGCCAACTCATTGAAGCCCAAGCTAAGAACCCCAGAAACAACCGCTACTCCTAACTTTTCATATCCGTTCATTGCCACAGCCTCCTCAACGATCGCTCTTCTTTCCCTTCCCTAAAAGTGTCTGCCACTTTCCGCTTTTTTTTAACTGCCAGACAGCAGGTAAAACTTATAAAAATCGATAAACCTCGGCATATTTTGCACCCCCCAATGAACAACAGCAGAGAACAGATAACCTAAAAAAAAGACCGTATAAGCTATGCTAAAAGGAGCATAAGCAGCCCAATTCCAGCAGTCTGAAGGTTCTTCCCAAATGTGTTCGCGCCGCAGTAAATGAGCGTAAAATTGAAAAGACCTCGATCGCAAATTGTTAATCCCAGTCAAAGCAACTAGCAAATAATAGCCGTCAAACTTATTCAAAGGGTTGAGGTTAAAAACTACAGTGACAAGCGTTGCTACCATCAGCAAATAGCTAGCAAAATGCCATCCAGAATTAGGATTAGACAAAACCCAAACCCAAACCGATAAAGCCCAGATAGCAACCTGCACCAACACGCCTGCTGCCACTACAAAAACGCGCTGTTTCCGCCTCACTAAACTGTACTGATCTGTGGTATCCGTATAGCATCCTGGTATCAAGCACAAAAACAGCAGCCCTATTTCTGGGACAACACCACCGTAGTGCTTCAAAGTAAAAGCGTGACCTAATTCCTGCAGACCAACTACTACCATAATCAGTAGCACAAATGTTACCAGCGTTGTAATTTCCCCTGTTGCCCAAACCTGTTGATTGGAAGCAGAAACATCGTCAGCCAAAGCCAGCCACACAGAAAGAGAAGCACTGATAAAAGCGCACATAAAAAAGCTCAATTGCCACGTCCAAATCCAGCGGAGTTTACCTGCGTGTTTGGTTAGCCAAGCATCGGGATTCAACAGGGGAATTTGGAAAGACAACAATTGCTGAATGTTGAATTTGTTTGGGGGTGGTTTTTGAGGTTGGGTTACCTCTAACATTCCCGTTTCTGCTAGCATCCGCAACAAGTATTGCAAATCCTCCAAAGTAATGTCATATTCCGATGCAATATCGCCGATCGGCTGCAAGCCAAACTGTGACATTACCTCTTTGTCAGAATTGTCAACTTGCAAGCAAGTAACGCCTTCTGAGTTGCGGAGTATCCAATAGCCGTCTGGGTGCGGTATCCACTGTACCGTTGATTTGAGTTTGGGGCCAGAAAAAATTGTTCGAGAATCTTCACTCGGATTTTGAGATATGGATTTCTCCTCTTCCTGAGTCAAGCCGGGGTACAAATTTTCTTGACTTTCTCTGCGTGCAAATTTTTCACCATTTTGCATGATGTTGGGAGTTATAAATTGTAGGCTGCACAGAAAAACATTGGCAATGCCAGCAATTTGTATCTTGCTATACAGAAACGTTGCAATTTCAGTCCTGGACGCATGGGGGCCGAGAAACCGGGTTTTTTACCGAATCTGCGGTCTACAATGCGTCTTTTCGTAAAAAAACCCGGTTTCTAAACACTCGCGCGCAAATCCTGTATTAATTAATACAATAAATTGCCTGGTGTTTACAAGTTGCGATCGCTGCATGATTTACATGGCAATGTTTGATTAGCTAATTTTCAAATCTACGCAGTTAATTAATATACTCAATAGACATCTCCGAAAAATAAAATAAAGAGTAGGGAGAGATGGTAAAATAGATTTTTTTCGGGGCTGAGCATGAGT
>NZ_JAUBVK010000012.1:0-210942 GCF_036705795.1 Microcoleus sp. ARI1-B5 | reverse complement strand
CAACTGTCAACTGTCAACTGTCAACTGTCAACTGTCAACTGTCAACTGTCAACTGTCAACTGTCAACTGTCAACTGTTAACTGTACTGCTGATTGACATCCACATCCAAATTAAACAGCGTTTGCAAAGTCTGCATCGCTTGTCGGCGCGCCTCAATATCCTGCTGCGCGCGCAACTGCACCATCGGATCGTGCAAAATCTTATTCACAATCCCTCTTGTTAAAGATTCAATCACATCTTGATGTTTCTCCGAAAATTCGGAGCCCAGACGCGACAAAGCTTTTTCTAACTCTTGTTCCCGAATCAATTCGATCTTATCCCGCAAACAGCTAATAGTAGGAACAGTTTCCAGACTGCGCCACCAGACATCAAAAGCCTCTACTTCCTGTTCCAGCAAGCCCTCAGCTTCCATTGCCATTTTGCGGCGGCTTTCGTGATTTTGAGCTACCACTGCTTTCAAATCGTCCACATTAAAGGACTTCACGTTAGCGAGTTCCTTCGCATCCGAGTCAACGTTGCGCGGTACAGAAATGTCCACCAACATCAAAGGGCGATCGGGTTTTAAGACAGCTTCTAATTTAGCTTTATTTAACAGCGGATCTGTAGCGGCTGTACTGGTAAACACCAAGTCAGAATCCGCAATTACCTGCATCATGTCCGAGAGCAAATGCAAGTGCAATGTAGCATCTTTAAACAAACCGGCCAATTCCTGGGCGCCTCGCATCGATCGATTGACGATCGCAATATGGCTCGCTCCTTTCGACAGCAAATGCTGCACCAACAAGCGCGACATCTTCCCAGCACCGATAATTGCAATCCGGCTGGTTGCTAAATGCTGACCTTTCATATGAGCCAATTCTGCCGCCGCCGAAGAAATCGAAACCGCACCGGTACCGATGCTAGTTTCGGTGCGAACTCGCTTCCCGGCTGTCAGAGCTTGCTTGAACAAACGCTCTAAAATTCTGCCGACACCTTTGTACTGCTGGGCGAGTTTGTGAGTTTGTTTCACCTGAGCCAAAATTTGTCCTTCTCCGAGCACCAAGCTGTCGAGGCCAGAAGCGACTCGCATCAAGTGCATCACTGCATCTTCGTGCAGCAAAATGAACAGGTGAGGGCGCAAAGATTGCAACGGAACTTTACTGCATTCGGAAAGGAACTGAATCACCTCTCGCACTCCAGGCTCTGACTCGCTGGTAACAATATAAATTTCTAAGCGGTTGCAAGTGCTGAGGATGGCAACTTCTTGAATGTGGGGGTAGCCGCGCAATTGGGCGATCGCCGCTTCAATCTTTTGTTCTGGAATGCTGAGTTTTTCGCGAACTTCAACCGGCGCTGTTTTGTGGCTGAGACCTACGACTGCAATATTCATAATCTTTGATTTGTCACTATTTATTTCTTAGTTATCAACAGTCACCTGTGATTAATTCTTAGTTTATCGCTAATTGCTAATCACCGGTGACTGTTGACAGTCAACAGCCAGCTCAACACTCAACAGCCAACAGTTAACTGTCAACAGCCAACTGTTAACTAATGACTAATTCAATTGCAGAGATTTCGGCTGGTCAAACATATGGATTGTATCCACAAACCGAGCTGTCTTCGACTGAGAAGAAATTACCAAGCTTTCTGTACGAGCGCCGCCGCCAAAGAAGCGAACTCCATCCATCAGCGTTCCGGGAGTAATTCCGCAAGCTGCAAACAGAACAGTTTCTCCAGATGCCAACTCTTCAGCATTGTAAATCTTGTCTGGATCTGTGATGCCCATCTCTTTAAGGCGGGCGAGATTGCTTTCTTTGCTTTCACCGATCAAACCAGTTTTGACAACAGCCGGATCGTAAATTAACTGCCCTTGGAAGTGACCGCCCAAGCAGCGCATGGCTGCTGCGGAAATCACGCCTTCGGGTGCTGCGCCAATACCCATAAGCGCGTGGATGTTGGAACCAGAAAACGCGCAAGAAATCGCAGCAGAAACGTCGCCGTCGCTGATCAGTCGAACTCTTGAACCCGCTGCCCGAATTTCATTAATTAAATCTTTGTGTCGGGGGCGATCCATGACCACCACCACCAAATCTTCAATACTGCGGTTGAGACAATCAGAGATAATTTTGAGGTTTTGGGTTGGTGTTTTGCGAATATCTACATGATTTTTCGCAGCCGCGGGAGCAGCCAATTTGTTCATGTAGAAATCCGGTGCAGCAAACAAACCTCCTTTCTCAGAGATTGCCAAAACTGCCATCGAACCGTTTTGACCGTAAGCAACTAGGTTAGTGCCTTCGCAGGGGTCAACGGCGATGTCAATTTCTACCAATTCATCTGGGTTGCAGAAAGTATGGGCATCCTCGCGGGTACAAATACCTACTTGTTCCCCGATGTAAAGCATGGGTGCGTCATCGCGTTCGCCTTCACCGATCACGATGCGGCCGCGCATATGAATTTTGTTCATGCGTTCGCGCATTGCTTCTACAGCCACGCGATCGGCTTCATCTTTTTCGCCTTTGCCCATCAAGCGAGCGGAAGCGATGGCTGCCTGCTCGACTACTTCGATAATCTCTAAACCGATTACGTTGTCCACGAATTAGATTCTCCCAACTAAGTCCTGCTTTCCTTGTGCTCTTTTGCACTCCCAGCCATCAAGTTTATCAGAGGCGGGGATCTGTGCGAGCGCAAGCACTTGCTTTGTTTGTGTTAACTTTTGCTTCTTTCCGGCTGGGAGGGGAGGAGGGGGAGGGGGAGAGTGGGGAGAGGGGGAGAGTGGGGGGGAGAGGGGGAGAGGGGGGGGAGAGGGGGAGTGGGGGAGAGTGGGGGAGTGGGAGAGTGGGAGAGTGGGAGAGGGGGAGATGGCGAAAGTTAGGAACAGTCCAGGACGCTCTTGACTAAAGAAACCGGGTTTTTTAGCGAATCTGCGGGCTAAAACGAACTATTTTCGTCCATCAAACCCGGTTTCTGACTACCCCTGTGTCCAGGAGTAAGGAAAATCTTCCTTCTTCCTTCTTCCTTCTTCCTTCTTCCTTCTTCCTTCTTCCTTCTTCCTTGGGCCGATCGCCATCCTTGATTTATCGTAACAGTTGCGTCAGTCCTGAAGTTTTATGATGATAGCAAATCAAATGGACGGCCCAAAATCGAGACGCACTACACTTTATAACCGGGGAGCAATAAAAAATGATGATGAAAGCCCAAGATATTATGACAACAGAAGTTGTTACCATTCGCGGTTCGGCAACGGTAGCTGAAGCAGTGGCGATGATGAACGAACTGTGTCTGCGCGCGCTAATTGTGGAACGCCGCCACGAACAAGACGCCTATGGCATTGTCACGGAAACGGATATTGTTTACAAAGTAGCAGCCTACGGAGTAGACCCCAAAAAAGTCCGCGTCTTCGAGATTATGACCAAACCGTGCATCACGGTGAATCCCGACTTGGGCGTGGAATACGTGGCGAGGTTGTTCGCCAATACCCGCATCCGCCGAGCTCCGGTGATTAAAGACACACTGCTGGGCATTATTTCGGTAACGGATATCTTGACAAAAAGCGATTTTGTCGAAAAGCCGAAAAGTGTTTTATTTGAGGAAGAAATCGAACAGGCGATCGCGGATGCCAGAACTATCTGTGCCGAGAAAGGCGCTACTTCTAGAGAGTGCGCGGTAGCGTGGGACATTGTAGAGGAAATGCAGGCTGAGGCTTCTCACCAGCGATCGATGAAGCTTGACAAAACGGCTTTTGACGAGTATTGCGAGGAAAATCCCGAAGCTGCTGAAGCGCGGATGTACGAGAGTTAATTTAGTTATTAGTCATTAGTCATTAGTCATTAGTTATCAACTCTTATATATGGATTGATAACTAATAGCTAACGATCGGAAATCGCTTTTTTTCTGCGAGCCTCACAAAAAATAAAAATCTTAAGTGTTTGGCCCAATCATACAAAACACGTTCAGCTTATTCCCATCAAGATCCCGAAAATATCCCGCATAAAACCCCGGCAACACGCCTCTTGGCCCCGCAGCTCCTTCATCCTTAGCCCCAAGTTCGATCGCTTTGTTATAAACTAAGTTGACTTTTTCGGGACTGTCAACTTTAAGAGCTATCATTACTCCATTGCCAACAGTTGCTCTGTTACCATCAAACGGTTTTGTAATAGCAAGTGCTGGTACCTCTGGAGAAACGCCCCATGCGATAAACCCGTCGAATTCCATGAATCGTCGAGCGCCAATTTCAGCAAGCAAAGCATCATAAAACTTGGCTGCACTTTCAATATCGTTGGTACCCAGTGTAACGTATCCGATCATATTTTTTGTCTTCTAACTGATGTTAAGATAAAAAAAAATGTTTGAGCCAATAACAACTGAGTTAAACTGATCCTTAGAAAACCCAAGCTACAACTCAAACATTATTTTACATCATAACTCAAACTATCTCGGTTTTGTCCGCTCCAATGATTTATTGCCGATCGCTAATACATTCGGGAGTGTCTCTACTTGGACTGTTGACGATCGCACTTACCGCCTTTGCTTTCATGGCTTCGGAAGCATACGGCTTTAACAAGGGCAAAACTTCCTGAGCATTTTTAACAGAAGGATCGAGCCACTGTTCCCAATCGCTGTCGGGAAGAATCACCGGCATTCGATCGTGCATCGGCTGCACTGTTTCGTTGGCAGCGGTAGTAATTATACTGCAAGATACAATGTTTTCTTTTTCTGGAGACTCCCAATTTTCCCACAAACCGGCAAAAGCAAAAGGTTCGCCGTCTGCCGTTTGAAAATAGTAAGGCTGTTTGTTCTTTCCCTGCTGTTGCCATTCGTAGAAACCGTCAGCGACTATCAAACATCGCCTGTGCTTGATGGCGCTGCGAAAAGCAGGTTTTTCGGCTACTGTTTCCGATCGCGCATTGATCGTCTTGCTGCCTATTTTCATGTCTTTTGCCCAACTCGGAATCAAACCCCAGCGCATAAATTGGAACTGTCGCTGCATTTGTTGGGGAGAAGCTGTGACTGTCGCTACTGATTGAGTTGGGGCGATATTGTATCGCGGTTTAATTTCGGGAACTTCCGACAGTTTGAAGAATTCGGCGATGATTTGAGATGAAGCCGTTAAAGTGTATCGTCCGCACATAATTTATAGTTGGTATTAACGGTTTTTTTACCGATTCCGGCAGTTCGACAGTCGGGTAATCCGGCATTCCGGCAGGGGTTTAAACCCCTGCCTCAAAGAAGACAGTCGGTTAAAACCGACTCAACAGTCTGAGAAAAATCTCTATCTATTTTAGTCCTCTTTTAGAGGACTTTAGCTATGAGACAGGGGTTTTTAACCCCTGTCGGAATGTCGCACTAAACCCGTTTTTTGTATCTTGAAAAAGGTAGATGACTCTGCCCTTGGGTGGGGGTGGGTTTTCGAGATGATTGGTTTTAGGTAATTATTGTTGGTAAAACCCCACGCTACGAGACATTGCTAAATTGTGGAACATTCGCCGACAGCCATTCGGCGCGCAACTTTTCAATAGCTAATTCTTTGAATTTAGCTTCTACTTCAATCCAAGGAGCCTGATAATAGCACTCCGGCATTTCTGTAATCAAATCGCTGTGGCGCGGATCGCCAAAAAATTCTTTTCCGTTCGATATGTGGACTAATTGCAATTCAGGAACTGACCAAGAAGTGCGGGCTGCTGCGAGCATTTCGGCAACGTTTGGATCGTCGTAACTTTCTAAATGTTCGTGAATGACGTGGTGGTGCGCGTCAAAAACCATCGGTACGCCGGTATCGAGACAAACTTCTAAGATTTCTGAGGAACTGTAGGCGTATTCGTCATTTTCAAAGGTTAAGCGCGATCGAATAGATTCGGGTAAGTCGCGGATGACTGATTTGAGCTGCGAAGCCCGATCGCTCTTACCGCCGTGAATGTTCATCAGTGCGTAGGGCGATCGCGGCTGTTGCAACATATCTAAAATTAAAGCATGAGTTGCCAGAATTTTAATGCTGTTTTCAACGACAGAAAGCTTGTCGGAACTGAGGACGACGAATTGATCCGGGTGAAGTACCAAGCGGATGCCCAAACGCAAAGCCCGATCGCCCACTCCGCGCAATTCCTCACTCATGGAATTTAACACTGTCTCCCCCAAATCTGTATCTGCAAAAGGGAACAGTGCAGAAGTCATGCGATACAATTTAATGTTATTTGCGTAGCAGAAATCTATCGCTTTGTCAAGTCTTTTTAAGTTATCTGCATACAACTCGCGCAATACTGTTTCTTGTTCAATTTCTGTTAGCTGCAACAGCCGTTTCCGCGTCACAGTGCGGAAACGAACTGCATCCGAAGCCGTAATGCAGACTAACCCCAATTCTGGCTGTTTTTGATTTGATAACACTTGGTTAATATTGCTCATTTTTCAATAATACCTAACTTTAATTGTATCTTAAACAGGTTCTAGGTAGTTCTATGTAGGGTGCGCACTGCGCACGGCCGTGCGCAGTGCGCACCCTACTGAACCTGTCGCAATAGTCCGCCAGAGATTTCAATCTCTGGCGGACTCTGGGGACAGGTGCAAGATGTAATTAGTACAAACCTGATTTTTATCAAAAATCTAATCAACCGCGTAGCAGATAGCATATCGATGCCAACTTAATCGATATAACTACTGCTGTTCTTCGCCAGACTCAGCCTCTTCGCCTGGCCGCGCAGTAGCAGCAGGATTTTCCATTGCTTCGTTATGGAACGGATAACCGGATGTTTCTTGATTTAGCGGGTCAGCGGGTTGGTCCTCAGGGGATGTAATTTGACCGTTAGTGTTGGTATTGGGTTTTGTGGAAGAGCCTTTATGGCTGGCGTGACCGCTACTCATCTGTTTTTCCTCAATTAGGTTTATGGAACAATTTCTAGCTTAGACTTAGCTGCTGCGGGCGATCGCCTATCTTAAGTCAGAGATCTGCTGAAGTACATCGCACAGCAGAAAGTGTGTATTACTCTGCCATAGATTTGAGCAGACGGCCAACTACAGGGTCAATCTGCCAGTAATCCTTACCGTCTTGCTTCTGATTTCCTAAATGCGAGACAAGACTGAGGAGATCCGCCCATCTGAGAGTCTGCTTGACAACTTCAGGCGATACATCATCAAGAAACTCAATTAATTCCTCAACCGCTGCGGCTTCTCCCCATTCTGCCAAAGTTCTCATCACCAGTTTTATTTGAGGTTCGCAACCGTCAAAGCCCATTGAATTAATTAGTTTGTCAGATTTATTAAATTGATGCTTCAGTTCCCCCAAAGAATCTTGCCAGCGATGCGGATTAAGTTGGGAAAATTGATAGAATTCTTGCAGCAGGTTTGACCAATTCCCTGTCACTTCCGTAATCTTCTTTCTAACTTCTAGTTCGCTGGGCAAATTAGCATCTTCCAACCAATGTCGCAGCGCGGCATCGTGCCAAGGTTTGAGACTGAAATATCTCAGTTCCTTAAAGGAATCAAAACCTGTGGAACTATAATTAACTAACTGCCAAACCTTCTGAGGGTCAGCGACGAAAGCAAGCTGGATAAACGAGTCTTCTTTTTTCAATCTTTTGATTTTCTTAATTGCCTCATCAACCCAATCCTTACTCCAAGGAGTGGTGGCTGACACAACAGTGAGCGTCGTGGATTTTTTCGGGCGACGGGTACTAATTTCTGTCAAACGCTGGCTAAAATCAGCTCTGTCTGAGAGGTTTTCTAAATAGTGGAATGGGGAAATTTTCTTACTAAATGCTGCTTCCATAAAAACTCTCAAATCGTCAATTCCTGCGGCTTGGCAGCCAAATATAATAGAGACACCGTACTCCCGGCGCAGCAGCTCTGATTCCTGTTGAACAGTTAAAGGACTGCGCCGGGAATCAGCTTTATCTTTGACTAGAAGAGGAGACCGAAAAGTAGCAGGTTCGTATTCAGGTGGAGCTGCGCGCGGTCTCAGAAGTTCTGCTTCAATTTCTGACTGCGTACCCATAAGCAAGGCTAAATTAGAACTTCTCAGAGTGAAGTAACCTGCATTGGTTTCTCGCAAAACTCCTAATCCGACCATTTCTTCTAGTAAAGCAAGAATTTCATCTTCCGATGACCTTCCCGCGAATCCCTCAGACCACCAATACAAGACTTGTTCGCGAATCCAAGATACAGAAAACCCATCCTCCATCCCTGTTTCATTCTCCTGAGACCCATTAGCAATCGAGTAGGCAATTACTTCGTAGCGCGGATCGAGTCCCAGTGTCAACTTAAAGCGATCGCGAATATTTTTGCGAAGGTCTTGACTTTGATAAGCTTCTTCTACATGGCGAGAAGTAATCACGTAAGGCGGACTAATTTTCGCATCAAAAGTAGGGACATCTGGGTTAGTGATGTGTTTGAGTAACTGCTCGCAATAGAGTTGAATCAAGCTCGGATAATAGTTGGTCTGCCAAAGAATGCGCGGGATTAAATCGGGCGATTCAAAACGATAGCCAAGACTAGCCAGCGGACGTTCTGCCAAAGCTGTTGCCGATCGCATTTCACCATTATTCAGCAGGGGCCCAATGCAGATCGGCGCGCCAAAGTGAGCCAGCGGATGGTTGGGTTGTCTAGTGGTTCTCAGAACGTTGTGCAATCCGGCAAAGACCACCTTAAAACGTCGGTTAGTTTCCGCCATTAATTGTCTGAACTCATCGCAGCGCAGGAAATCCTCCTTACCATCAGCTTCCAGGAAATTATCTGCCTCATCCAACAACAGCAAAAAGCGCCGCTGATTGTCCAATTCCAGCCAACTTTTAATCCGCTGCAAGCTGCTTTCGCCGACGGAATTTCGCCGATTGGTATCGGGAATTTTCAATTTATGCAATTCTTCGTTTAGTAGATGCCAAATCTTATCTAACAGTTGCTTGCGGCCAATTTCTTTGATATCCAAAAATAGGGCGTTCCTTCCCGCGTCGGTTGCATGAAAAGTCCGGTGTACATACTTAAGCAAAACCGTTTTACCTAACTGCCTGCCTCCATAAATTAAACAAGAACCCAGAGGATTGATTATGGATTCCCGTTCTCCTACTCGCCCGTAAAACATCTCAGGCGGAACCTCTCCGGCTGCGGTGTTATACGGTTCTAGGAAAGTAAAGGGTAAGGTACAGTCAAACAATACAGGTAGGCGTGTTTTTTGTTCCCCGCAAAGGTAGAGCATCAGCACATCATCTATCACAATGAAAGTGCTCCGACGCTGCCGGCACAAATCAGCCAAATCTCGGCGTTTCTTTACGGTCATTCGCCCAAAATGAAAGACGAATACTGGCCCTCCCAGAGCAGTTTCTCCAACGGCATTGAGGAGATCCTGTTCGTTCGGTCTATCCCATACGCAAAGAATGCGGTAATGACCCTTCGCGGCTGAACCATAGGCAGACACAGGACAGCGATTTTGGTCAAATATCGGCTCAGCATTAACGTCAATCCAGGTATTTTGTCCTGATTTTTTAAATGTCAGAGATGTTATGTTAAAACCGAGGTTGCTGAGAATTTGATGAGCATCTTTCTCTGTGGCTTGATTCCTTCCCTTAGCAGCAAACCAAGCGTCGAGCATATCAGCGGCTTTTTTGGCTTGAGCTCCTTGCGGTATTTGGATTTTTGCGATACTTTTCCCTTTGGAAATGTTGGGAATTAGGTCTTGCTTTTTTTGTCGATCGCGATCGCACTCCTCAAGCACTTTTTCGATCGCAGCATACTTATGCTCAAAGAAGTCTTTAAAAGCATCTCTCTTTTCCTCTGGTTCAGGAAGCGATCGCCGGTCTTGCAGCATAGATATATATTCCTTAGCCGTCAGGATATCGCCTTGCTCCAATACACTGCAAATTCTGGTACGATCAGCATCTGCTATACCTGTTTGCTGAAGACTCTCTAATTGCTCGGATACTCGATCGATCTGTTCCTGGCGCTTGGCGCTAATTCCTTGACCGATCGCCCGAAGCTGCTCAATTTTTTCGTAAAACCGCCTGGTTGTTACCAGAGCATTTTTAATGCTTTCAATCTGTGCTGCATAAGCAATGCTATCTGTTTCTATTAGTAAACCGAAAGCTACAGCATTTTCGAGCTGTTTGCTAGTAGTCTCGACCTGCTCCTGCAAAATTACTTGGCACTCTTTAATCCGATTATTGCGTTCGTCCTTTAGGTGAGCGAGGTCTATTTTTGGTGCGGGGTAGAGTTCGAGGTATTCGATGATTTGCGCCGTAGCCTCGTGATTTCCCACAGCTTTTGAACTACAGACATAACTGTGTAAATTGAAGGCTTGTTGCCAATCCCAAATATCATTTTTGACTAACTCCAAAATTCCATCTATACCCGCTTCAGGATTAGCCATATCCAGTTCCCAGGCATCGTTGATAGGGATAGACGGCATTCTTAACAGATCCGCGTGCAGGATATATCTTGGGTAAGGTTCTGCGGTTGGTAATTCGGTATCTGGATCGAAGATATTGCCGATGTCTTCCACAGCTTTTCGGCAACAGGCAATACCAGCTAAAATAAACACTGGAGGTTTTGTCGCCTCAAAGGTATCCAATTCTTTGAGAACAGTCTCTTGAAGATTTTCAATATCTTGTTTTAACTGTTTGGCTTCTTTCTGAAGATAATTGTCTCTTTGATCTAAACGCGATTCCTGAATTTCAATCCACTTGCGCACCAAATCAACAGGTTCACGAACGCGATCGCGAAACTGAATCACGGCTTTCCCCATCATGGCGTCACTGCGACTGCGGCGAATTTTACGATCGGTCTTCTCAACTTCAGAGTCTATCTGGGATTCGTCAGACAATCGATTGACTTTCTGCTTGAGTGCTGAAAGTTTACTCAAATCGCTTTCAAGTACAGGAAATAGTAAAGAGTGAATCAGTTCGTCCGGCTTCAACCAATCCTGCCAAACCTTCTTCGCCGGCGGGTAAATCATATCTTTTTTCTGTGCTTGAGACCACCAAGTTTCGATTTTTTGATGCAGATCGTCTAAAGATTTTTGTATGTCAGCCTGGTCTTGAGCTTTCTTGATGGCTGTGATATCCAGCGCCCGCTGCCGATCGCCGTGTTTGGCGATAATTTGGCAATAATCGTACAGTTTTGCAAGTCCAGCTTTACCGAAGTGAAGTTGCTGGAGAAGGTGCTTCGCACCAGTATTTGGCGCTAGTAAAGACGGTCGCATTGCTGCTGCGGCCAAGAGCAAGCTTGCAGCTTGATTCCATTCACTTTTGTCTGGTAATGAATAGCTGGCGGTGTAACTGGTGAAGTCATCTTTAAGCAGATTTGCAAGTTTTCCATATCCTACGTCATAGCGCAGGTTTTGTCCTAGCAATACTGCTCGAATTAACTGCGGTGGCAGGTGCGGTTCAAAGTTGGAGTATTGTTTTTCAAAGCAGCGAGCTAAATGAAATGCAAGGCTGAGTTTTTGTTCAAAAATCAGCCGCCAAACTAAGTCGCGCAAAACTGCTGGGCGTTCTCGATCGGGGTCGTCCAAGATGGATTGAGCGATTTGTTGAGCGGTATCATTGGGCGAGAAGCTGTAGAGAGACTGTTTTTCTTCTCTTTTTTTATTCCCCTGCTTGTCAACTTCTTTTCCTTGCTTATTTTCCGAATTTTGATGATTTATCTGAGTTGCGGTAGGCGCTTCTGTTGGTGGAATATCTGGGATATTTTCAGTGGTTGGCTGCGCGATCGCCTCCTCTATCAAGACCGCGTTCAACTCTGCTAATGGTGGTTGTTCTAGAATAGGAACAGTTTCAGGTTCCGGCTCCTCAACTAAGGAAGTTTCCTCTAAGTTATTGTTAGTAGAAAGAGCCGGTAAATCTGGTATTGCTTCCGACTGAATAATCAGTTTACCTCTGACTGCTGCCATCGCCAGAGTTCTTCCAAACGATTCTGCTACGGCATCCTGTAAAGAAGCTAAATGCTCGTCATCTGCTGCTTCCCATTCTGCAATTAGTATTAGGAGTTTGGAGAATGGATGATTGCCGTCAGCCAAGAGTTGCGTGTCGGGATGCAAGTCTGACTCCTGCGATTCGGAGATGGCGCGTTGAAGTTCGCGGGCTTTTTCCTGACATTCCAGCAATGACTGAAAATTGCTCTCTACTCGATGGGCGATCGCTAAAATTCGTTCCAGAACCCTCAAAGCAGAGTCGCGGACAAGAGCGATCGCACTTTTTTGCTTTTCGGCCAAATCAACACGCTCAAGTACAGACTTGATATCTGCTAAAGAACCAATTTCCTCAGTTGTCAGCGTTGGCGATACTGCCAAATATTCAGCCAGTTCTAGCACCTTGTCGCGAAGCTGAATAAAGTTTTTACCGGAATCGTCAAGTTCTTGAATCAGCTTTTGAGATATAGGTATACCAGGGTCTAGCAACTTTCGACTCGCCTCTGACAGCCGTTTCTCTAGTTGGCCAAAAACCTGCTCCAGTGCGGTGAGTTGTTTGAGTAAGTCTGCTGAATTTTGTACCATCGGTTCGATCGCTCCCTTCAATTTATTTTCTGTCAGTTCGGCAATTTGGAAATTCTCCTCATTCAAAATTCCATAATTGAGATTGTTTTCACTTTCATCAGCACTCGACAAGTAAGTTTGAGCCAACTTTGTTTGTTCTATATTTGATTCTTCTATGAAGTTGTTAAAAGGAATTAATGGTTCGGTCATATTAGCTGTCTTAACTATTTTATCATCAACAGGCTCCTGTAAGAAAGTGTCGCAATGGCTGCGAGACAAGTTTTCTGAAATGTTGAACCGTCTTGGCTGCATCGGTTTGGCGATCGGTCTTTTTGTCTCAATTTGGTCAATTGCTGTAGGGCGAATATAATCTTCTAAGATGCTGTTGCGGTTTGGAGCGCGCAACTTGTTCAAAGCCTTAATCTCAATTTGCCGAATCCGCTCGCGGGTAAGATTAAATATATTGCCGATTTCCTCTAGAGTCTTCTCGCGGCCGTCATCCAAGCCGAATCGCATCCGAATAACGTCACGTTGTCGAGGGCTGAGAGTATCTAAAACACTTTCCAAATCTTTGCGGAGCAAATTTTTCGATACTTGGTCTTCTGGTGTTTCCCCATCAAATTCAATCAACTCTCCCAATGTAGAACCTTCATCCTCACCCATTCTAGTATCTAAGGAAATGATAGACACAGCCGATTTAGATTTAACAAAGCGCAATTTTGCAATTGTCCTCTCCATTTTAGTAGCGATTTCTTCTTCCGTAGGCTTGCGGCCCATTTCTTGAGAAAGCAGTTTGGTAGTTTTCTTAATCCGCGAGATGGTTTCGTAAAGGTGAACTGGCAGGCGGATGGTGCGGGAATAGTTGCAAATTGCCCGCGTAATTGCCTGATGAATCCAGCAAGTCGCATAGGTGGAAAACCTGTAGCCCTTCGTGCAATCAAACTTTTCTGCGGCCCTGATTAAACCGAGATTTCCCTCCTGAATCAAGTCTAATAAATCCAGCCCTCTATTTTGATATTTTTTAGCGATTGAGACTACCAGCCGCAAGTTAGAAACTACCATTTTGTCTTTAGCTTTTGGGCAGCCTTCTAATTCTAACTCAGCAATTTTCCGAGCTATTTCAATCTCTTCCTCAGCTTTTAGCATGGGAAGTCGACCGATTTCTTGCAGGTAAGCGCGAAGTGAATCTTGCCGCAGAGGATCTTTTTTAAATTTGATGCTGTCAGGAATAGTTTGATGCCAAGCTTCGTGAAATTCGTCAAAGTTGCTAAACCCGTGATTCTTATGCAACTCTGCCAAGAAAATCTCGAAGAGCATTTTTAAATGAGAGTTTGTCGGACTGGCGAATGGGATATCTTTAATATGTTTGACTTTTCCTAATACATCTTTAGATTCATTGCGTTTGTGTTGGCGGCGGTTGACAATAGATAAAGTCAGAGTTTCTCCATGCTGAAAAAGAACGATCGCGGGCATCCGTAAAATTTTATTAATCTCGCGGACAGTCCCGTCAAGTTGTTCGTTAGTGTACGCGCTCCTCCGCAGTGCGATCGCGAAAAACAAGTACGAAGTAAAAAAGGCACTCTCACCACTGCTAGTATCAAATTCGACAAACTGGTCATTATCGGCAATTTCTGTCCCGGTAAACTGGAAGAGAAAATCAACCGACAGCCATTCCTCTAAGAGAGCTTTTTGGGAATTTAGCTTGCGATCTATGTCAAAACTCGCAATAAAGTTATCCGAAGTATTGGGATAAAATTGACTCGTTCTGTCACTGCGGTAGCCAAGAGCAAAGAACAAATTACGGGCGTTATCGGCAAGTTGGCCCTTGGTAAAACTACTTAAAGCTTGATTGATAGATGCTTTGGCTTGTTGTTCGCTGACGCTCATTTAATCACCAGCCAGGTAATCAGTTCAAAATCCGTTGTTGCTTTAACCTGATGCGGTTGTTCAACCAATACTGCACGGCGGCTAGACAGCAGATTGCCGATGAGCCGCTTGTTGTAAATACCTGCAATTGAATCAACCGCCCGCTTCAGTAAATCGTTATACAAACTCATATCAAATCCGTTATTAGTTTGTCGATCGAACAAATTGCACAACTCTTCATAGGGAACAGTACGCCCCGCGCACAGCAACCGGTATATTTCAAGTATTTGTTTGGGTTGAGCAAAAGTTAATCGCACTTCCTTATTTTCTCGAACGTAAACTAAAAAGTATGGTTGCAGCGGGTTGACGGTTTTATTATCAAGAGAATCGCCTTTCTGTTTGAGGCAAAAAATTACGCCGGGAGCAATTATCGGGTACTCCGAGTTAGTTGGAACTACTGCATAGAGTCCTAAAGGGGCATCTTGCAGTAGTTTGCGGTTGCTCTCAATGTATTTGGCCAGTTCCATTCGGAAATCATCGAGAGTGAATTCTGTGAGGGCTACACTCTCGGTGAAATCTTCGATATCCAGCACCTCGTCTTTCAATCGCAGCAACTGCTTGTCGCGGTATTTCAAATCACTCTCAATCAGTTCTTGAATTTCCTTGGCCTCCAGCAGGTTATCTTCAAATGTACCAGCCATGTCCGCTAAAGCCATCCGTGCTTCTACTCGATTTTTCAGATTGATGTATTGATCCAAGTCCTCTGTCGGCCAAAAATTAATTAATTGTACCGTGTGGTTGGGGCTGCCAATGCGATCGCACCTGCCGAACCGCTGGATAATCCGGACTGGGTTCCAGTGTATGTCGTAGTTAATCAGATAATCGCAATCTTGTAAATTTTGCCCTTCTGAAATACAATCTGTGGCAATTAATAGGTCAATCTCGCCGTCTTGCCGCATAAATGGAATTTGAGCGCGTTTCTTGGCGAAAGGCGAAAAATTTGTCAGGATGTGATTGAACTCGTTTTTGCCAAAGGTAGTCTTATTTGCCGCCGATCCCCCAGTCACCAAAGCTAGGTTAATTTTCAATTCTACTGTTGCCCACTCCCGCAATCCTTCGTAGAGATAGACTGCCGTATCTGCAAAAGCAGTAAAGACTAAAACCTTGCGATTTGGTTGGCCCTGCTTGTTAGTTGTAGGATTCCTAACTTTCTCGGCGATTAGTTCTTTTAGCTCAGCCAGCTTGGCATCGCGTTCAACCGAAATGCTTTGGGCAGAATTGTAAATTTTTTTAAGCTGTTCCTTGTCGTTTTTCAGGTCTTTTAACCAGGTTTCGACATCGAGGTGCGCCATTTGAAATATCAGCTTCTGACCTACTTGCATGGCATCTTGCAACTCTTCATCGTCCCAGTCTTCAATCATCAAATCGCTGAAAGTTACTGTCTGGTTAGCGTCGCGAGATTGCTGCAATTGCTTAAAATTTTTAATTTTTGTCTCTAGATATTCAGTTTTGTTAATCGTGCGCTCCATTGTCAGCGCAAAGGAACGGATGGAGCTTTCTAAGCGTTTAAGGAAATTGACTTTCATCATGCCGATCAAACAGCGTTCGCGAACGCTCTGTTTGAAATTTCGCACTCCTTTATTTTCATACACCGAACGGTATGGGGACAGGACATATTTTGAAGGGTTGAATAGCGAGAGTTGATATTTAGAAATTTCGCTGTTAAGCTGTTCGTAGGACATGAACTCACCCTCTCGGTCAATCTCAGGAAATACGGAGATGGGTTTGAGCCGTTCTGGAAAGCCGCCTAATTGGGCGATCGCATCTTTATAGTATTTTTGAATGTGCTTGCGAGAGCGTGCGATAGTAAGTTCGTCAAGCAGTTTGAAGAAAGCAGAACTTAGTTCTTCCAGCAGTTCGCTAGTTTTGCGATCGCGACTTTTCTTGGCCCACTTGGTAAATTTCCCCTGAGCATCAGCTAGTGTATCGCGCAGACTGGCAATTCCCAGCGATTCCCCAAACGCAGCGTCGCCACCTTCTGCGATCAAATAAAGTTGATTCCGCAAATCCTTTAAATCATTGTTAACCGGAGTTGCTGATAAGAGTAGCACCTGAGTTTTGACACCGCTCTTGATAATATCATCCATCAGCCTTTCGTAACGGCTCTTTCTAATTAGATTGCCAAATTCGTCCCGTTTACTCTTGATGTTGTTGCGGAAATTGTGGGATTCGTCAATAACTACCAAGTCATAGTTGCCCCAATTAATCGTTTCTAAATTAATGTCCCCAGACCTACCGGAATCGCGACTCAAGTCGGTGTGAGATAGGACTGTATAGCTAAAGCGGTCTTTAACCAAAGGATTGAGATCGCTATTGTTCTGTGCTAGATATACAGTCCAATTCTCGCGGAGCTTTTTGGGACACAGAACCAACACTTTTTCATTGCGAAGTTCAAAATATTTAATAACCGCTAGAGCTTCAAATGTTTTACCTAAACCAACACTGTCAGCAATAATACACCCGTTATATCGTCGGATTTTATTGATGGCTGCCTTAACTCCGTCTTTTTGAAATTCAAATAGAGCTTTCCAGATTTCTGTATCAAATAGGTGTAGCTGTTCGCTGAGAAGATCGCTTTTTTCTAGGTCATCTAGAAAAGTCTCGAAGATATGAAACAGAGTTTTGTAGTAGATAAACTCAGGAGAATTATTCTGGTAAAGTTGCTCTAGGTACAGCAGCACATCTTGTTTGACATCTTCTAGGAGTTCGGCATCATTCCAGAGTTCATCAAACCAGGCTTTAAGGTCGCGGGTATCGCGTTTACTATCTACTTCTAGATTGAGTTCAATATTGTTATATTTCGTACCTAATCCCAGTCCCCGCACGGTAAAATTTGAACTGCCCATAATAGCATTTTCAGTTCCGTTATGAGCAATGTGATACATTTTGCCGTGCAGTAAATTAGATTGCTTGACCGACCGTATCTGTACTTTTTTTTCAATCCATTCTGCACATTCTTTCGCAACCCGCTTTTGCTCCAACCGGTGCTGTAGCTGCAAGCCCTCATCCTCAATTTGGAACGCCTTCTTATCAGTTTTACTGGGATCTAGAGACTTGATGAAGCGCGGTTCGCCAAAGAGAAATTTCAAGCTTTTAATACTTAGAAGTTGTTCCTTCAAAGCATCAAAAGCATAAATTGTAAAGTAAGCAGAAACAATTGACAAGGTTGAGTTTTCCTCAACCTTGGCTTTCAAAAAATCGCCCACAGTGCCGCGGTGGCGGTTGTCTCTAATTGCCGACTTTGGGAGAGAAGCATCATGCTGTGACATAGCCTACCTTTATGCGGTTGTTGCACTTGGCTATATTCTACATCTTCCACAATTCTCAAGAACAGGCAAGATGCCTGTTCCACAACGCATACCGATATTGTACAATTAACTCCGCAAACGCCCGGATCGCATAATGCTAATAACTAACCACAAGCCCAAAAAACTCGCGGCGCCAAACAAACCGTTGCTCAAAAAAGATAGCTGAGCAGTTTGCGCGTTAGAAGAAATAATTGCCGCCCCTACAATCAGCGAACCCACGACAATACTAAAAGAAAGTCGGTTCGCAGCATCCCCCACAGTGCGGCGCAGCGGATCGAGTTCTTTTAGTGTCAAGTTCCACTTCAAAGTTTCGGAAGTCACCCGGTCTAAAAGCACTTCCACCTGTCGCGGAGATTGCAAAGATAAGCTTTTTAGATCCAGGGCTGTTCTCAGCATAGCTTGCACCGGATCGTCTCCTAATAACTGACGCCGAAACATATCGGTCATCAGGGGTTTGACCTGCTCTACAATATTGAATCTGGGATTGAAAGAGCGCGCCAGTCCTTCCAAATTAGCTAGAGTTTTTGCATACAAACCGAGATTGCTGGGCAGCCGAATTTTATTTTTGCGGGTGATTTCCAGCACTTCATAAAATATTTCCGACAGGTTCATTTGCGACAAGCTGACATTGTAATACTTGCGCAGCATTCGAGCCAAATCGTTTTCAAGAAGAGCTAAGCTTTTAGGTTGAGCAAATTCTGCCATTTCCAAGGTTAATTGAGTGCATCGCTGAGCGTCTAAATCGACAATTGCCAGCAACATTTCTGTCAAGTTTTGCTGGGTGCGCGGGTCTAATCTGCCGACCATGCCGCAGTCGAGCAGGGCTATGCGGCCGTCTTTGAGATAAAATAAATTGCCGGGATGGGGGTCTGCGTGAAAGAACCCGTCGATATACAACTGCTGGAAGAAAACGCGACAAAGCAGCGTTGTAATTTCTTCGCGTTCGGCATTTATATCTCCTTTTTGGCGAATTCCTTGCAAGTCGCCTAACAAAATCGGCACTCCGTTGAGCCATTCCATTACTAAGAGTTTTTTTGTGGTCAACTCCCAGTTAATTTGTGGCAAAACAACTTGTGTTGGGTCAAACCATTTACTTTTAGATAAATTGCGGCGCAGTTCGTCGGTGTAGTTGGCTTCTTGAATGAAGTCTAGTTCTGCACGCAGGGCGATCGCAAATTCTTCGGCTAAGGCGACAATATCGTATTGTTGACCGAAGTCTGTGAGCATGACAAGTTCTGCCAAACCTCGGAGCACGGCGATGTCTTGTTCGATGACAATATCGATACCGGGGCGCTGAACTTTGAGGGCGACTTCGCGGCCGTCTTTTAAGGTGGCTTTGTGGGTTTGGGCGATCGAACCTGCGGCGATCGCCTGAGTGTTAAATTTAGCGAAGGTATCTTCGAGAGATTGCGTGAGTTCCTTGCGGACGATAACTTCTACTTCCGACCACGGTACGGGCGGGACTTCCGCTTGTAGGGTGGAGAGGGTTTCGATGTAGGCGGCCGGCAAAAGGTCGGGACGGGTACTCAGCAATTGCCCCAATTTGACAAATACTGGGCCTAATTCGACGAGGATGTTGCGGAGAACTGCGGGAGTTGGCAGACTGGGTGCGTCGGTTTTGCGGCCGGTTAGGAGGCTTTTCATGTAGTCCCAACCGTTGCGGAAGACGACCTCTAGAATTTCTCCTTTGCGAGAAGTGTTTTGAACTAGGCTGAACACGTGGCCTCCGGGTCGATCGGGTTTAAGGGCTATATAACTACTAGGATAGCGCTGTTAACCAAGCTGACCATTGTCTTGAGGAATAACTTCGAGGGAATAGCGGGAATGAGCGCGATTGGGCCCGCGAGGTATAGCTGCGCCGCGCGTACTTTGGGGTGTGGGGGAGGGCGATCGGTTTTTTGCCGTGGCATTAATCCTCGTGGTAATATACAGTTAAAGCAGACATGATATTTTTATAATTAAATTTATTGACTTTAACACTTGTGTCAAAGACTTGAATTAGTAAGTTATTACAAACCAGATTCTCAATGTGTTTCAAACCCTATAAAAGACATGATTGCAATCCAATCTACTGCAACCTCCATCGAATTATCCATCAACTTAACAGACGAGCAATTTTTTGAGCTTTGTCAGAACAACCGCGATTATCAATTTGAACGTACAGCATCAGGGGAATTAATTATTATGTCACCGACAGGTAGTGAAACTAGCCTACGTAATGCCGATTTAACATCTCAACTCCGAGTCTGGAACCGTGAAACTAAACTGGGAGTTGTATTCGACTCTTCTGGAGGCTTTACACTTCCCAATGGTGCCGATCGCTCTCCTGATGCCTCTTGGGTCAAAAAAGAACGCTGGGATGCTTTAACAGCCGAAGAAAAAGACAGTTTTGCTCCTTTGTGTCCTGATTTTGTTGTCGAGTTGCGCTCGAAGACTGATTCGTTGAAAAAGCTGCAAGAGAAAATGCAAGAATACATAGATAACGGTGCGAGATTGGGTTGGTTAATTGACAGGCAAAATCGGCGGGTAGAAATTTATCGCCCCGGTCAAGATGTTGAAATAATCCAAAATCCTGCCACTCTATTGGGGGAAGATGTACTCCCTGGTTTTGTGTTGGATTTAGCAGAAATTATGTAGCCAATGGCTGCATAACTCGGTTTGACTCCCAAAGTGGCGATCGCACCTTCATTTTTCGCCAACAGGGCCGCCGACTCCCAAGTCTTGACAAACTCCTGTTCCCCATCCAGCCATCCGCCGCGAAAAACCCCACAACCGCATCCTCACCCTAAGGCGGGCTGTTAACCAAGCTGACCATTGTCTTGAGGAATAACTCAGGGGCGAGGGGGCGATTCCCTTCGGCCTATTTTAAAGATTTGATATTGTGCTCAGCTAACCTTTCTCAAGACAGATGTCAAGCTGTACAATACCCAAAAGGGTAAAAAAGAAAGGTAGCAAAAATGAATTGGAGTTGCGATGGCGTACCCAAACATAATCCAGAACAATATAGTAGTAGTCCCCACCCGCCCAGTAACAACGAGGGGGAAATCTGCTTTACGTGTGGCTTGCCGAAAGAGGCTGTGGTTCGACCAGTAGGAGGAGGAGGAGGAGGGTTTGACCTCAAAAAAATTCTGATTCCTGCAGCAGCAGTATTAGTCGTAGGCGGTGGCGGATTTGGTTTGTACAAAGCATTTTCAGGTGGCAAAACGCCAGAACCTTCTGTTGTGACAACGGGTGAAGGCACATCTACTACTGCAGGAACTGCTGCTTTACCAGGAGAACTCTTGAGCTCTAAAGCAGTTAGCGCCGCGCTAATTAGTCAAGGAGAAAAAATCCTGCTAGCAGGCGGCAAAGCTGATACTGAGAAACAAGCTGGGGCGGCGGCATTTGTAGGCAAGAATTGGGATGAGGCGATCGCCAAATATCAAGCAGCAGCCAAAACCGACGCTAACGACCCCGAAACTAAAGTTTACCTCAACAATGCCACGGCTCAAAAAACAGGAAATCCCCTGACAATCGCCGTCGTAGTTCCCATCGGTGCCAGCGCTGATGCAGCTAAGGAAGTGCTGAGAGGGGCAGCTTTATATCAAGATCAATACAACAAAAGTCCGACTGTTCCCGGTCGGTTATTAGAAATTGTAATCGTTAATGACGAAGCTGGGAAAACTCAGTCTATCGCCCAAGACTTAATTAACTCTCCTAACGTATTGGGAGTTTTGGGACACGGCATTGACAGCAGTTCTCAAGATGCGATCAAAAGCTATGAAACCGCAGGACTAGCGGCCATTTCGCCGGTCAGTTCCAGCGTTTCCATCGATGCTGCCAACAAAGCCACCTTGAAATTGACCAAGGTGCTGGAAAAAACCAATGAAATGCTGAGTGTTTACCTCCAAAAACTTGGGGAAACAGTCGCGAATTATGCTAACAAAAATCACTCGCCCGCTGCGATCGCAATTTTCTACAATTCCGACAGCGTTTACAGCAAGCAACTCAAGGAACTGTTAGTAGCCGAAGTGCCAAAAGCTAGCGGCAAAATTGTTAAAGAAGTCGATCTCAAAGCAGGTGCTACTTTTGATGCTAAATCTGCTGTGGCGGAGGTCAGCAAAGCCGGAGCAAATGTGGTATTTATGGCGATGAGCAAAGACCAAGTAGAACAGGCGATCGCGATCGCTCAAGCCAACAAAGATACAGTACCGCCTTTAGCATTAATGGGAGGCAGCGAACTTTACAATCCTACTACTTTAGTCAAAGGAGCAGATGCGATTAAAGATTTAGTCCTAGCAGTTCCTTGGAGGTGGGAAAAAGACGATCCTTTTTCCAAACAAGCCTCCGAAATTTGGCAAGGGCGAGTCAGTTGGCGCACTGCAACTGCTTTCGATGCCACCCAAGCTTTAACAGCAGCAATCAGCAGCAATCCGACGCGCGAGGGAACAGTAAAGTTTCTCACCGCAGGAACTCTAATATCGGGAACGGCTAAGGAATTTAACCTTTTCAAAGAGATTCCGTTAGTCAAAGCTGTCGAAGGTAAAGACGGCCCTCCAGGGTCTAAATATCAGTTTGATGCTGTTAAATAGTTTGCCAATTAAGTTAAAACTACTATAGGTCGATCGGTGATTAGAAATCAACGCCCGCTGTGGCAACATCCTTTATTTCAGAGACCGTTAATTGTGCTGTGCTTCTGTTTAATTGCCTCAGCACTGTTTGGCATATTAGGATTGGGTAGACCAAATATTGCAGTTGCGATCGCCCTCGATCTTAGCGGCAGCACCTACCAGCCCCAGCCCTTCAATGCTCCCGGCACAATTATGCAGCAAGAAGTGGCAGCAGTCAAAGCCTATCTAGAAATGAATTCTAAATTAAGCACCAACCCAAATACAATTCAAGTTTTTGGCATTGGCGGTGGGAAAGCTCCAGCTTTAACCAGTAACTTTAGTTCAGATACCAAAAAAGTAGAAGCAGAATTAGTCAGAGCTCTGCAAGACCCCAATTTGCCGAAATCTATCCAACCAGAACCTCCGCAAGACAGCCTTGACGTTCCCATCCGGCAGGCATTAAACGCTTTTAAAACCGTGCCGAGTACCTGTCGCGAAATTGTCATTGTTAGCGATGCAGGCATTGAGCTTTCTGGGCAAACCGTCATCGAAGCGAATGCTCAAAAAGTTAAAATTAATGGCATTACCTTCGGAGGTAAAAGTTTCGAGCCGCTCAAACAGGCTACTATAGAAACAGGAGGAATATATATTTCCGGTGCCGATGTTAACCTCAATACTTCATTTACCGAAAAAATCTTTCCTAAGCTGAATAGTAACATTAAATGGGTAATTTTTTGGTTGGGTGCTGCTTGGATTGCTTTGATGTGGACGCTGATTATGCCGCTCGATCGGTGGTTGTTTCAAGGTACTATGAAAATGAACATGACTTTAGCAGGTCAGGCTGCATTGGGCAATGCGTTTTTCTGGACGGCAAGTACGCCTAGTATTATTTGGAAATTAGTTGGCTTGCCCATTTTTGGTGACGGTTGTTAACTTTAGTCCGGCAGTCCAGCATTAGTCCGGCAGTCCAGCATTAGTCCGGCAGTCCAGCATTAGTCCGGCAGTCCAGCATTAGTCCGGCAGTCCGGCATTAGTCCGGCAGTCCGGCATTAGTCCGGCAGTCCAGCATTAGTCCGGCAGTCCAGCATTAGTCCGGCAGTCCAGCATTAGTCCGGCAGTCCAGCATTAGTCCGGCAGTCCGGCAGGGGTTAAAACCCCTGCCTCAAAGCTAAAGTCCTCTAAAGAGGACTGAGGAAAAGACTTTTAAACTCATTAGTCCTCTTTAGAGGACTTACGCTATTAGCCAGGGACTTAAGTCCCTGGCGGACTAGAGGCTTAAGTTGATACCAAGGTTAAATTAAAAACAAAAAGGAGGGGTCTTATGGCTGCTGTTGATGAAAAAAGTATGGTTCCTACTATTCTAATCGGAGTAGGAGGAACGGGTAATGAAGTATTGGCAAGAGTGCGGCGCTTAGTTGAGGAAACTTACGGAAGTTTGAAGAATTTTCCGATTATCAGTTTTCTGGTCATTGATACAGATAAAGAATACAAACTAAACAATCCTGGTGCGGGTGGAACGCCGTTTAAGGACAACGAGAAATACTTTGCTAAAGTCAGCGGTAATGAAGTTGAAAATATCATGTCCAATATGGACAACTTCCCGTGGATCGCAGATTGGTTTCCTAATGAATTAGAGCGAAATATGACGGCTTTGGAAGCGGGCGCCGGACAAATTCGCGCCTGCGGCCGGTTTGCTTTTTTTCACAACTATCACAAGATTAAGCAAGCATTTAACTCGGCGTGCGATCGCGTCAAAGGTCACGACAATTGGATGTTGGACAAATACAACGTCAAAGTAAACGGTAATGCCGTCAACGTGTTTATCACCGGCTCGATTTCTGGTGGCACCGGCAGCGGGATGATTATCGATATCGGTTATGCTGTCCGCAAGTGGCTGCAAGGACAAGCCAGTGCAACTACTACAGCCATTGTACCGATGCCTAATGCTTTTGCTGGTATCAATGTGGGCGATCGGGTGGTGGCTAACGGCTACGCAGCCTTGATGGAATTGAGCTATTTTTCCGACTACCGCACAGAATATGCAGTGAAGTACAGTCGCGGTTTGATCGATGAGATACGCGATAAAAAACCAGCTTTTGATTTCATTTATTTAGTCGGAATTAAAAACGGTGAAACTGAATTTCCCCTCGACCAAATTCGGGAAATGATCGGTCAGAATATTTTTCTGGACTTGACCTCGGATTTTGCTCCCCACAAGCGATCGATCCGAGATAATATTAAAGGCTCTTGGGCTCAACAAGATCCAAGTGGACGCAGCTATTCAAAACAATTTATGAGTTTTGGGCTGTCAGCAATTGAAATTCCGATCGCCCAAATTCGCACATCTTTATCCAATCGGCTAGCTGCTGATTTCGTGAGTTGGTGGATGAACGAATCTGTGGTATTAGTTCCCAATCTTTTGGAGGTGGTACAAAGTGACCTCAAGCGGATTCGGCTGACCGAAATGGAAATGTTGACTGACTTGAGTGCTGCGGGCGACAAGTCTTATTTAGCAGAACTTTCCGGCTGGGTAAACAGCATCCGCAACGAAATTAATGCAGATAATAAACTGCAATCCACTCAACAAGGATTGTTGGGTATTTTTGGTTCAGAAAAGGGTAAAATCCTGCAATTTGTCAATTATTTACAAAAGAAAGTCGAGGAATATCGCGGCGATCACCTGCGCGAAATGAGCCCAGACGAGCGGCTGCACGGCGATTACTTGCAAAAAATGTACGATAACCGCAACCGCATTATTAAAGAAGGACGAAAAAACCTAGAATCCGAGTTTTACACGATTCTGGAAGACCGCAACAAAGGGCCGAAATTTGCTGATGCTTTTATCGCAACAGTCCGACAAATATTTGAGAATGCTGTTGAGAAGTTTCGCCGGGAAGGAGAAAAGATTTGGGAACCAAATGAGGCTCGTTTTCAGCAACAATACCAAAAAGGTTTGGAAGATATTGTCCATTATCTAGAGAAGTTTGGTTTGAGCAAACAAGACGCTATGGAAAAGTATTGCGCTACTGCTCTGAGCGGGTTAGAGGGGAGTTTGATCGCAATTATTCAGCGCAAAAGCCGATCGCTCGGATTGGAAGTCATTATCAGGCTGCAAGAGCATTTGACGGAATTGGAAAGTCGTTTGGCTCGCTTAAATCAAAAGTTGCGCCAAAATCGCGATGACTTTCAAAAAGCAGCAGACCAACAAGCAAGCAGTGCGGATGTGCTGGTAATTAACGGCATCAAATTGTTTGACCGCCAGCAGCTAAATGATTTGTACCGAGATACGATCGAGCAATTAGCAGGTGCTTCCGAAGGTGCGAAAAGCAAGTATGAATTGGGGATGGACGGAACTTGCAGCAATTTGTCGAGTCAAGTGCTAGCAGAAGCTAGTCCGCTGTGGAAGCAAAACCGGGATGCGGATGAGGTGATGCGGCTGTTTGACTTGCCACAGTTGCAGGATGTACAAGATCCAGATTTCAAGGAAATTATCGATCAAAAAACGCGGTTGGTAATAGCAAACGCACCTAATAGCAGTCGCTTAAAACGAGATTTGGCAGCCTGCGACGGACTGTTCAAAGCGTTTAAAAATGATGAAACAGATATCCGCAATCAATTGGCGATCGCCTACAACAAATCTAAACCCCTAATTTTGCTTTCCGATGCGATACTGTTGAGTTCAGGCTTTATGCCAGCACTCAACACTAAGGCGGCTATCGTTGGCGGACGTAACGCCACCGAAGCAGCGGCAATCAAATTAATTCCTTTGATCAAAGAACGGGTGGGTAGCAGCGATGCAATTACCCCTTTGGGAGAAGCAGAACGCCACCGGATTATTTTTGTACAAGAAGTCGGCGGTTTTTCGCTGCGCTGTATTGAGGGAATGCGGGAATTGCGGCAGTCTTATCAAGATTGGAAAGGGCAATCGATCGAAGCAAAACGGGCAAAAGCGCGGGGAGAAAGCAAAGATCCTCCTATCCCAGTTCACATTCAAAAGGAAGCGCCTTTTTGGGATATCTTTCCCGAAGATGAGAAAATTTTAAAATTGGTCGTGCAAGCACGAGCATTAGATGTTTTGCGACGCGAAGAAAACCGCAATACGAAGGAAAAAGTAATCCGTTACACAATCGAAAATGTGATTGGTGGTAAAGAGAATGTCGATCTTGCGTCTAGCTGGGAAGAAACGGTGCAACTTTTGGAAGTTGTGGCCTGTCGTCCTGACAAAGAAGAGATTCAAAAACAGGTGATGGCTATCCTGACTGCGGCGGAAACTGTGCCGCAAAAACAACAGCTATTCAGCCAATTGAAAGCTTATCTCGACGCGCGGGCGACTGAATTAGACAAAGAAGGAGGAAATGAAAGTCCAGTTTATAAACGAGAGCTCAAGATTATTCAAGAGGTGATCCAAACTTACAAATTGTCTGCGCCGGAGCCAGGTCAAACTCCACCGCCTCCTCAGCCAATTCCAACTCCAGTACCTACTGGATTGGACAGAATTTATACCGATCCTACTGTGATTAATCCTCCCGGTGGTATTGCAACACCGCCAATTAAACCACAGACTTTGCCTCAGCCAGATTTTGTGTTTTGTACTAGCTGCGGGCACAAGAATCCTACTAGCTCGAAATTCTGTGCTAAGTGCGGTACGCGGCTGACTTCAGTTGGTTGAGGGTTTTTGTAGTTATGCTATGGGGAGAAACCGGGTTTCTTGGAGTTTTGCGTTTGGTAACGAGAAATGCCGATCCCCCCCAGCCCCCCTTTTTAAGGGGGGAGCAAGAGCGTCAAATTCCCTCTTTGATGGGGAGAGATTGAAAAGTTTGCGTTTGGTAACGAGAAATGATGCCCGATCCCCCCCAGCCCCCCTTTTTAAGGGGGGAGCAAGAGCGTCAAATTCCCTCTTCGATGGGGAGAGATTGAAAAGTTCTGGAAGTCCCCCTTCTTAAGGGGGATTTAGGGGGATCGAGATTTGTGTAAAAACGAAATTTCTCTAGGTTTCTGTGAAGTAGGATTAGAAAATAGTGATACCCGAACTATCGGCTGGAACTTTGATACACCAACGCTACGTAATTGACCGAATTCTGGGTCAAGGTGGATTTGGTCGCACTTATTTAGCGTTAGATAAACAAAATAATAATAATTGTGTTCTCAAGGAGTTTGCTCCGAGCAATACCAAGCCGGAGGCTTTGCGAAAAGCTCGCCAACTATTTGAGCAAGAAGCCGAAACTTTACGCAAGCTAAATCACCGACAAATCCCAGAGTTTCTGGATTGGTTTGAGGATAATGAACGCTTGTTTATTGTGCAGGAATTTGTGAATGGTAAAACTTATTCTAATTTAGGGCGAAGTAAAATTTTTTCTGAAAATGAGATCGTTCACTGGCTGCGGGATCTGCTGCCAGTGATTGTCTACATTCACGGAGAAAAGATTATTCACCGAGATATTTCGCCGGATAATATTATGTTGCCAGATGGCAAACAAAAACCGGTGCTGATTGATTTTGGTGTGGTTAAATATGCTGAGACACAGCTTATAAGTGGCAATCAGGGTGCTGCTAATTCAAATCAAACGCGGGTGGGAAAAGGAGCTTATGCTCCATCTGAACAGTTGCGGAGCGGGAAGTGTTACCCCAATAGCGATCTCTATGCTTTGGCTGTGACGGCGATCGTCCTTTTGACTGGTAAGGAACCCGATGCTTTGATGAATCATCACAATCTGGAGTGGGAATGGCGATCGCACGTGAATGTCGGGGACAAGCTGGCGGCGATACTGAACAAGATGTTGCAGGAAAAACCGAGCGATCGCTATCAGTCAGCTAGAGATGTATTAAACGCTCTCGAAAAAATTATGGGTGAACCAAATACTGAAATTAGTTCCGATCCCGGACAAGATCCAACTCAACTTCCTACAAATCCATATCCAGGGAATCCATACGAGCCTAGAAAGCCCGATCGCAATCCAAGTCAATGGAAAACGATCGCCCTAATTGTCGCTCCAATTGTGCTCTTAGTCGGTGGGGTTGCCGCCCTGGAGTCGCCTCGCATCGGTTTTTTGTGCGGCGCTCTCAATAACTGTGCTGCGGATAAACCCTTTAACGAAAGTTACAGCAGCGCGGTCAAACAGGCTGGTGACGCCCGTGTTTTGGGACAAAATGCTCAAACTGACCAAGAGTTGCAGACGGCTCGCGATCGCATGAAAAGTGCGATCGACCAACTATCAAGCATTCCGCCAACGGCCAAAGTTTACCCCGACGCCCAAAAGTTGTTACCTTCCTATCAAAGCGAGTTGACGGCGATGGAAGCGCATTTGAGTAGGGAACAACAAGCTATGAAACAATTGGAAGAAGCACAGGCGATCGCAGCCAACGCACCAAAAGAAACCGAATTATCAACAAAGAAAGCTGCGTGGATTCAAGCAGCAGACAAACTCAAAGCCATTAGTTCCGATTCCTTCGTTGCTGACAAAGTGAAAGCTCTTTTAGCAGAATGCGATCGTCAGATTAAAGACATTGAAAGTTCCGTCCCCCAAGCAGCGCCCAGCCCGCAAGCGCCCAGCCCCGAAGCAACACCAACTCCTCCTGACGACCTTTTTAGACCCCCATCTGGGAGTAGCGAGCCGACACCAGCGCCAGAATCCTCGCCCTCTGTCCCTAATGCCCCAACTCCTAAAGATGACAAACCCCTATTCTAAAAAAAATAGAATACCCAGAGTCTCGCAGCACTTTAAGTGCTGCGGGCTTCTCAGAGAAGGATATTTTATTAGGACTTACAGACGAGAGTCTGAAACCCGGTTTATTCGTAGATACTTCGAGACCAAACCAAGATTTCTCGGAGAAACCGGGTTTCTTATGGGCACCGGTGCGTAAGTCCTGTGATGTCAAATCTTTAAATTTGATTTCTAAGTTTTGGTTTATAATTCAAAGAAGCAGGCATATATACTAAAGATAGTCAGCGGACAGCGATAGCAGGTTGAATCAGGATGTTTGCTGCGAGTCAGTTATCCTTTTGAAAACCGGCTGCGACTTGTGGCACTGATTGAATATTCACCTTGTCAGAATCAGCAATTATTTCGGTCAATCATTTCGGTCAAACAAATTCATCCGATAAATAAGGAATAAAATTGCCCATGAAAATTCAGCCACCGCTATCCCTGATTACTGCATCAGCGATCGCACTTGTGACGACTATTGTCGCTAGCATCCCGACTTCTGCGCAAACCACAGGCTTCGTCTGCGGCAAAAGTGGAGGTCAGCCAGCAACTATTTTGCAAAGAGCAGGCGGCAACGTCACAATAATCAAGTGGGTCTCTAATAGTTTTTCGGAATCGGGCTTTGATGCTCAGCGCCGATGCCAACAGGTATCTGACAGATTTCAACAGTATCAAAAAATGGGAGCGCTCAAATACCTGACAACCGGAATTATCAACCGGCAACCAGTAATTTGTGTTGCCAACCGTCCGGGGGGCGACTGCGCCCGCGAGTTGCCCAACAACGGGTTGTTATTTACAGTTAAACCTGGCAGCGATGCGCGAGATACATTAACACGCTTGTTAAATTTGCGCGATCGGGCTAGCACCAATTCACTCAACGAAAGCGCGCCTTCTAAGCAAGTAGGTGTCGAAATGAACGATCGGCTTTACATCGACATGGACGAATATCTCAACAGCCAACCGGCAGAATCGGCATCTCCGCAGTCTGTGGAATCTGATGCTAGCAATCAACTTTTTTAAGATGAGATGCAGACGGCGGTTGAAACCGCGTCTACACAAATGAAGTCCGCCTCCGCGGACTGAAGAGGAACACGTAATTTTAACCGCCTGGTCTTCAACCTGCTCCCGTCACGTGCATGTTTGTGTAGACGCGATTTCAATCGCCCGGTATTCTAAAGGAGGTGATTTGTGAAATTTCGGGTATTGAATTCAATTCCAACAACATTAGCATTTACCTTGGCAAGCACAATTACTTGTAGTAGTGCCAGCAAGGCTCAAGAATTGACTTTTTTTTGCGGTACGGTTGATGGCGAACCCGCAATAATAGCTCAAACACCGCAGGGCAATATACCAGCAATTAGGTGGGTATCGAGCGACTTCCAAGTTTTAGGGATTAATTCGCGATCGCAGTGCGAACAAATGGCCCTAAAACTTCAAAAAGATTGCACCCAACAAACTGATAGCAGCCCGCAAAGAGCAGTTTGCAGCATCATCTCAGGGGGCAGCCCCTTCTCCGGAAATGCGCTAAATTCTGATTTAGGAAGTGATACTTCTGAGCAATTGGCACCTCTTTGGGGTTCGGACATTGAACTTTCACAATCCCCTGACAAATCAGCAAGATTTCCTGTTTATATTCAGATGAATGTTTTTGTAAATGGGTTTCCCCCAGCAGTTGCAGTTCCTGGCGAACCAAATATTTTCGCCAATCCTGCATCTGGCGGTAGCGTCAAACGCGAACCTGAGCCGGAGACTCCTTTGTGGTGAAAATTATCGAGATAATTCAATACGCTTGGGCCCGAGCCAGATCCCCCCTTAGCTTGCCCCCTACTCGACCCCTACTCCCCTTCCCAAGGGGGGGACAAGAATTGCTCAAAGTGCCTGCAACGATTCGGGGAATTTAGGGGAATCTCCCGGCAATAAACAGTATTAACCCAAACGTATTGCTCGATAATTCGGTAGATCGGGATCAAAAATTATTCCTTAAGATTGGGCATGGAGCAGATGAAAATTCAGTTAAAATACGGACTTTCGGCGGCACTGATCGGTGCAACGATAGCGGTCGTACAGGCGCAAAATGCTGTAGCACAAACAGCAGAACAAGTCAACAAAATTGCCGAACAAATTACAGTATTAATCGAAGGACAAAATCAGGGTTCGGGGATAATTATTGCTAGGGAAGGAAGTACCTATTATGTACTGACTGCCAAGCACGTAGTCGCGGGAGGAGGCGAATTAAAAGTCACGGGGCCCGATCGCAATTCCTTCCGAGCCGACAGCACCAACGTTATCCAATTGCCGGGGGTCGATTTGGCGATCGTGTCCTTTGTCAGCTCGGGCAATTACGAGATAGCACAATTGGCAGATTCTAAAACAGTCAGCGTCGGAGAACAAGTCTATGTTTCCGGCTGGCCGAAACCGGGAGACACGATCAAAAGACAGATCCGTCAGATGACAGCAGGACAAATTTCCGCTCGCGAACGGGTTAATGACGGCTATGAATTGATCTATACAAACCCAACTCGCCAAGGAATGAGCGGAGGGCCGATCCTCGATATTCGCGGCCGCGTGATTGGCATTCACGGACGTACAGAGGGAAGCGCAGACGATCAAGTAGTTAAAGCTTGGGTGAACTTGGGAATTCCGATCAACACTTTTGTAGAACTGGCTCCTAAAGCTTACGCGGAACAGGGAAAAGAAAAACTCAAACGGCAAAATTATCAAGGGGCGATCGCAGATTTCAGCCAAGGACTGCGATTCAATCAAAAATCCGCCGATGTTTTCAACGGTCTAGCTTATGCTAACTTTGCTCAAAAAAATTACAAAGCATCCCTAGAAAATGCCCTCAAAGCTATCCAAATTAACCCCCAATTAGCCGAAGCCTACCGCATTAGTGGCGCTAGTAACGCTCAATTGGGAAATCATAAAGAGGCGATCGCAGATTTCGATCGAGCTATCCAAATAAATTCTAACTTTGCGGATGCCTACGGGCTGCGGGGAGTCAGCCGAGCTCAAATCAAAGACTACATAGGAGCCAACTCCGACATCGCCCAAGCCATCCGCCTAGCACCCAACAGCGCGGAGGGCTACAACCGCCGCAGCGAAGTGCGCCGCATCGTCGGAGACAGCGAAGGAGCGAATGAGGACGCTCAAAAAGCAGCATCCCTGGATGGAGCATCGGGGAATGAAGACGGCTTCCAGATGGCACTCAACAGCGGACTGGGGATATCTTTGCCGAGAAACCAACAAGTTGCCAGAGTTGAGCCGCAGCAGCCGATACAGCAGCCTGTGAGGAATGTTCCCCAGCCGCGTCCAGCACCCAATAACTCCCTAGAAGCAAAGCCACCAACAGCCACACCTGCGCCAACACAACAGCCGCAGCCGCGCAGTCAGCCAGCACCTCAAGCGGTGCGACAGGCCGCAGCGCCAGGAGCGGAATCAGCAATTCAAGCCTTAATGCGCGGCCAGCAAACCTTCCGCACGCGCAACGGTGTATTTACAGGTACTGTCAGTTTGCTGGAACGCTCGTTTAACATTCAACTTCCTATATCAAAGTTCAACTTTGCCATCCACACAACTACCAGGGGAGCATATCACTATGCTCTACCTTTAAACCCCAACCAAAAAGCCTATGTGGGAGCGGTGTTTTTGACGGAAAAAGCTACTAATAACAATCCTGTAACAGTATCAATTGTGTGCGAAACCGATGAAGCCAGCAAGATCCGCCCGCCAGATCCGCTATATGTACAGGGTCAGCCGATTTGCCGTCCCGGTACGTCGCCGGTGGGTGCGAGCAATTCGCAGTCTGGAAATCCTGAGTCTTTAACGAACAATCAAGCTGTTTCCGAAAAGGAATGGTAACTTTTGCAGGCCCAAAACTAGAAATTTAAAAGGTAGAATCTCAGAAAAAATTGTTTTCTACGTTGAATTTTTTAACTTTTCACTTTGAACGCAAGGAGCGGTAATCATGATGAACAAACACAAGTTATTGAGATCGATCGCCATTGTTGGATCGATCGCCATTGCTGTAAGTGCGATCGGGACTTATGCTAGCGCTCAAAAAACCACCCTTCAAACCAGAGCATTTGTCTGCGCCAGAAGCAACGGCGCTCCCGCAAGCATTGCTCAGACCAATCAGGGTGACGTACCGGTGATTCGGTGGACTTCCGATCGTTTCCGCGATGCCGGCTACAGTCCAGAACGGCGCTGTATGGAAGTATCAGCAAGATTCCAGCAATACTTCCGAAATGGACAACTGAACTACCTGACTACTGGTATTATGAACAACCAGCAAGTAGTTTGCGTTGCCGATCGAGAAGGAGGTGATTGCACTGGATTGCTGTTTACGCTAAAACGAGGCAGCGATCCCAGTCAAGTATTAAACAGTCTACTTGCTGTGCGCGTCCGCGCTTCAGGGCCGCTAAATGAAAGCACGTCTCGTGTTTATATAGATATGAGCGAATATCTCAAACAGGCTTCTGTAGAAAATCAGCCGAATTCTCAATCTGATAGTCCTGTCTGGTAAGACTTCCGTAAATCCTGTATGTAACATTAATGAATTGGTTTCCCCTAGCATTCTTAACTTGTACTGCTGGTTTGCTAACCGGAGTGGCAGTTCAACTGCACAATCGGGGTTTTTCTGCTAAAGAACTTGTCCGCACAGATTTATTGCAGCAAACTCAAGCATCTATATTTCAACTGCGGAAGCAACCTGTGAAGTCGCCCGCACCTCAACCGCTGAATTTACCCGCAAAACCCCCAAAACCATTGTCAGGGGAGAACCAGGGAGAATCGCTTCCCCAGAGGGCAGGAGATTTATCGGAAAAAGCTATGCTCCAAAAAGCGCGTTCAATTACTGTCAAAGTGCTTTCTGGAGATAGTTGGGGTTCGGGGATTATTATTCAGCGGCAAGAACAAGTTTATACTGTGCTGACAAACGACCACGTATTGCAGTCAGGAAAAACCTATCGCCTCCAAACTCCCGACGGTAAAATTTACTCTGCCACCCGATATTTAGCAACTCAATTTACAGGCAAAGATTTAGCACTTTTGCAGTTTAGCAGTACCAAATCCGACTACAAAATAGGCGTGTTTGGAAGTTCTTCTGCGGTCAAAGAAGGGGATCGAGTATATGCGGCAGGGTTTCCTTTTGAAGCTAACAAATCAGATGCAGCGGGATGGAAATTCACGGGCGGACGAGTATCGCTAATACCTGAAAAATCCCTGGAAGACGGCTATCAACTGGGTTATAACAATCAAATTGAAAAAGGGATGAGCGGCGGGCCCGTGCTGAATTGGGCGGGTGAGGTGGTAGCTGTGAACGGAATGCACGCTTATCCGCTGTGGGGAGATCCTTATGTGTTTCAGGACGGATCGAAACCTTGTGAGCCAATGCGGCAGTTAATGGTGCGATCGAGTTGGGGAATTCCGACCGAAAAGTTTTTGCAATCAGCGCCGCAGTTCTCGACTAAAATGGCTGATAAAAAGCCTAAAGATATTAGATTGCTTCAGCAGCCGGGGGCATCGAATTTAAAAGTTTCCCAACCAGATGCTAACACTGCTACGCTGATGCAACAACAGGCTGCGGCGGCTAAAAGTTGCACTCAGCTTTAGTCTCTTCGATATATTCTGAACCCCGACAACTTCTGCGAAGTCGGGGATATATTTCAATAGGCTTGGGTTAACAATACTTCTGACAGTTTCATGACCCACTAGGCAAGAAACCCGGTTTCTACGAGTTTTGCGTTTGGTAACGAGAAATCTTACGAAGAAACCGGGTTTCTGAGGTTATCGTGCCGCCCTTACAGCAAATCTTTCAATTTGTCATCTTCTCCCAACACTTTGATTACCTGTTTGATCTCCTGCGTCCTCTCTTTTTTCACAATTAACGTTACATTCCCATCCCTGACAACTACGACATCTTCTAAACCAATGGTGACAATCACCTCATTCTCATCCGCTGCATAAAGAATGCTATCCTTGGTATCAATTCCGACGTGTTTTGCTAACTCGACATTTGGTTTGTCTCCTTGCAGCAAACGCCCGATCGCATTCCAATCGCCCAAATCGTCCCAACTAAAGCCTACGGGAAGAACACAGGCTTTTTTAGTCTTCTCCATCAGCGCGTAATCGATGCTAATTTTCGGCAATTGGGAGTAAGCAGCAGCACCTTTCGCCTCCAAAGCTGCCATCATTTCCGGTACATGATTTCGCAATTCTGTCAACACTGTGCCGACTCGAAAGACAAAAATGCCGCCGTTCCAGCTAAACTTGCCGCTGGCGACAAATTGTTCAGCCGTCGCACGATCGGGCTTTTCCGTAAACCTCGCCACCCGGTACGCAGGAAAACCGCCAAAACTGCCAATTTCCTCGCCTTGTTCGATGTAGCCGTAGCCAGTGGAAGCATAACTCGGTTTGACTCCCAAAGTGGCGATCGCACTTTCCTTCGTCGCCAAATCCGCCGCCGCCTCCAAAGTCTTAATAAACTCCTGCGGTTCCCCAATCCAGTGATCCGCCGGGAAAAACCCCACAACTGCATCCTCACCGTAACGCTTCGCAGTTTCGATCGCAGTCCAAGCCACCGCCGGCGCAGTATCCCGGCCCTCCGGTTCCGCCAGCAAATTCCCAGGAGGTAAAAGCGGCAACTGTTCCCGCACCCCGTCGGCCAACATGGACGACGTTACCACCCACAAATCCTCCCAACCGTTACCTAATTCCAAAAGTCTTTCCGCAGTAGCTTGCAGCAAACTCTTGCCGCTACCGTCGAGACTCAAAAACTGCTTGGGGCGCTGTTTGCGGCTCAGCGGCCAAAAACGTTCGCCTTTACCGCCGGCCAGAATCACAGGAATTAAGGTGTTACTCATGGTTTAAAGTTTAAACAGTTCACGTCCATTTTGCCTCGATATCGGTAGGAACACGGCAATCCCAATTGGTGTCAATTTAAGTCTAAAACTCTTGATACATCTCGTTTCTAGCCGGGGTCCGATCCCCCTCGCATCCGCCTGGTTGAAGCTACCGTGCATGCACAAGTTGGGTCGAGACTGGGATAAAGCCATGAAAGCCTTATTCAATATGGATAACCCAATTTTAATTCACGCAGCACAAATCAAAGAAACCTCGTTTGGCGACCCCCGTTTGGAAAAAAGGAAGTAACATCATGTTTACCAATGCTTTGAGCCCTTACTACCTAACTTTCTAGGACATCTCTAGCAAAGTAGCCATTTTAGGTACTTTTGAGCCCCTACCGTGACTCACCTACTTACCCCAGTGTGCCTTATTCGCGATCGCCACTAATTCTCACTTCCTGTCTCACCTGCTGGGGGAGTGTTGTTGCTTTACTGTGGCTGTATGTGCGCTATACGTGGGATCTGGATGTCCCTGAAAATCTGCAAAGTCTTTGATAGCAAGGATTTTCGGTAATGTTTAGCAGCAGGCGCAAGGCAGTGGTGTTTCCTGCTTTGCACTACAGCCAGTATACCAACCATTAGTAACACTATCACTGATTAGGCTGATGATAGTTACATATTCATTGGTAGTCTTTACATAAGAAATACTAATAGTTAGACTACTGTAAGTAAGCTAAAGTATTAATTGAGTAGTTATTAATTAATGGTTGTGAAAATCAGGCTTAAAGATGTCAGGACATCAAGATCGATCTCCCAAAACGAGTTAGCTAGAATACTGGAGATGTCGCTGGCTAACATTCAAAAAATCGAGAGAAACAAGGCAAAATCTATTCCCTTGGACACATTAGATCGGCTGTGTGAAGTTCTAAATTGCGAAGTCGGTGATTTGCTAGTTCGAGTCAGCGATGGAGAGTTAGAAGCATCGTGAGTGAAAACCAGCAGCCAGAAGAAGTCACCTCTAACCATCCCGTTACCGATAGCTGGCGATGTACAGCAATGGAAAAAAATATGGTTGGAAGTTGTTACGGATGGAGCGCAACCAAAACACTCCCCTTCTCAAGTGGGATTGCGTTTTCAATGGCAAAACCGAATTCCCCGATTACCTGGAAGAAACCGAGGAGGATTGACCAATGGGTAGAAAATACATAATTTTTCGTGCCGAATTGACTGAAGATGAAGGGGCAGATAATCGGTTGTTAGCCCACACTGGGGCCTACACTGATATCCTTGCAGAATATTTTGACTCATCCAACGCACCTATCCCCGCACCGAGGTACAGATTGCTGGAGTTTCACAGCGCTGATGGTTCCGGTTCTAGCACGCACTACCGCACTGGAGACTGGGAAGTTGTCAGGGTGGAAGAGTACCCAACCGCAATACCGACTCACGAGTTTGAGGCGATTGTTGTCGGATATTGCAAATATGTCCCCGTTCAAACTCCGCTGATACCGATGCCAAAAGCTCAGGTTTCGATCGACTCTTTTGGCGATGAGTCGGTTTATCAAGAATTTTTGGAAAGCGATGCAGTTAAAAATTACACTCCTGTTTAACTAACAGTTTAGTTTGTAGTGAGGACTTTAGTCCGCAGGATCTTGCGGACTAAAGTCCTCACTACAAACTGTCTTGTGGGTGCAAAAAAAAAAAGGGGCAACTCGCGCCGCCCCTTATCTATTTAACTGGCCGCAAAATTACGCTTTCACAGCAATTTTTTGCTCCGAAGCTTCCGGCGAATTCGCTTCACTCGGCGGCACAACTTGCCAGAACTTAGGCAAATATTCCGACCAATTTGCTAAAATCTTCTCAGCTTTCTTGCTGCCCGTTCGATCGCGCTGCATCTCAATCAACTCTTTCAACTGCGCCTCACCAGCGGCCGTAGAAACCCGCTGCATCTTCACAATCTCCCCGTTGACATGAGCCGGGAAACAGCCATCTTCATCGAGGAAATAACCCAAACCGCCAGTCATTCCAGCGCCGACGTTGCGGCCGACTTTTCCTAACACGACAATGACGCCGCCAGTCATGTACTCGCAGCAGTGATCGCCCGCACCCTCGATCACAGCTTTCGCCATGGAGTTTCGCACCGCAAACCGTTCGCCAGCTTTACCCGCAGCCAACAGAGTTCCGCCCGTCGCACCGTACAAACAAGTGTTGCCGACGATCGCATTTTCGGCAGCATCATACGTCGCATCAACGGGTGGTTCGATCGCAATTTCGCCGCCGTGCATCCCCTTACCAACGTAGTCGTTAGCTTGGCCCGACAGTCGCAGCGTCATCCCCGGCAAATTGAACGCGCCGAAGCTTTGGCCCGCGCTGCCCGTGCAGTTGAGGGTAATTTCACCGCTAAAGCCCGTGTTGCCGTGTTGCAGTGCGATCGCACCTGCTAAACGCGCTCCCACAGTGCGATCGGTATTCACCAATTTTACACTCTTGCTAACAGTGCCGTGATTGGCGATCGCACTTTGAATCTCAGCATCCGCGAGCAAATCGTCATCCAAAACCGGGCCGTTGCTGTGTACGTCGCCGTGCACCAAGAAAGATCGATCGCTCTTAGTATCCGGCAACTTCGTCAAACAATCCAAATTAATCGCTTGAGTTTTAGTTAGTTTCACCCCATCGCGCATTTTCAGCAAATCCGCGCGGCCGATGATATCTGCGATCGACTTATAACCCAACTTCGCCAACAAACTCCGCACTTCTTCTGCTACGAAATAGAAGAAATTGACAACGTGTTCCGGCGTTCCGGGGAACCGTTTCCGCAAGTGTTCCTGTTGAGTTGTCACGCCGACAGGACAACTATTCATGTGGCAAACGCGAGCCATAATGCAGCCTTCGGCAATCATTGCCACGGTGCCGAAACCGTACTCTTCGCCGCCCATCAAAGCGCCGACAATCACGTCCCAACCAGTTTTAAAGCCGCCGTCAACGCGGAGCAAAACTCGATCGCGCAACTTGTTTTCCATCAGCACTCGGTGAACTTCTGTCAATCCGAGTTCCCACGGAGAGCCTGCGTGCTTAATCGAACTAAGTGGAGACGCACCGGTACCGCCGTCGTGGCCGGAAATTTGAATTATGTCAGCATTTGCCTTGGCGACGCCCGCTGCTACAGTGCCGATACCGACTTCCGATACCAACTTCACTGAAACTCCGGCTTTCGGATTGATTTGATGCAAGTCAAAAATCAACTGCGCCAAATCCTCGATCGAATAAATGTCGTGGTGAGGAGGAGGCGAAATCAGCGTGACACCCGGTTTCGACCGGCGCAAATAAGCAATGTACTCGCTCACTTTCGGCCCCGGCAATTGACCGCCTTCACCCGGTTTCGCACCTTGTGCGATTTTAATTTCGATTTGTCGGGCGTTCATCAGGTACTCTGGAGTCACCCCGAAACGCCCCGAAGCTACCTGTTTGATGGATGAAGAAGCTGTATCGCCATTCTGCAAACCTTTCAAGTGAGGTAGCGTTTGTGAGAAACCCGCCGCGCTCACATCGTTTAGCACTTTGTAGCGCACCGGGTCTTCGCCGCCTTCGCCGGAGTTGGATTTGCCGCCGATGCGGTTCATGGCGATCGCCAAAGTTTCGTGGGCTTCCGGGGACAAAGCGCCGAGGGACATTCCGCCGGTGGCGAAGCGTTTGACAACATCTGCTACAGATTCGACTTCTTCGATGGGAATTGAAGGGCGATCGCTCGCAAAGTCGAGCAAATCCCGCAAAGCCGTTACCGGGCGATTTTCGAGCTGTTTCTTGTAAACCTCGTAATGGTCGTAGGCGGTTTCAGGATTTTTGTCACCAATTGGTGTCATTTTTGGTTCGGCATTTTTGTCACCAATTGGTGTCATTTTTGCTTCGGCATTTTTGTCACCAATTGGTGTCATTTTTGCTTCGGCCCCGTTGCCGTTACCGTTACTCTGAGCCTTAAATCCAGCAACAGCCTTGTGCAAAGCCTTGGCCATTTCCGGGCTGTTCATGTGATATTCGCCGCCCCGGCGGTACTGCACAAAGCCGAAATTTTCCAGCTTTTTCAGCAGCAATTCTGGGAAAGCCTGACTGTGGAAAGACATCATCTCGTTAGCCAATTCCGCCACGCTCAAACCGCCGATCCGAGAAACAGTGCCTTTGAAACCCAAATCGAGCAAATCGCCGCCAATGCCGATCGCCTCAAAGATTTGCGCCCCCTGATAGCTAGACAGCAGCGAAATCCCCATTTTCGACAAAATCTTCAGCAAGCCGTTTTCTACCGCCGTGCGGTATTTAGCTTGAGCCTCAGTCACCGTAATCTTGGGAACTTTGCCGTGTTCCATCAAGTTTTGGGTTTTGGTGTCAAACCACCAGCCGCGCACGCTTTCCAAGGCTAAATATGGGCAAACAGCCACCGCACCGTAACCGATCAAACAAGCGAAGTGGTGAGTGCTCCAACATTGAGCCGTATCGACAACCAGCGAAGTTTGCATCCGCATACCGACACTAATTAAGTGGTGGTGAACTGCGCCAACTGCTAGCAAGGGCGGAATGTAAGTGCATTCATCACTCAATCCCACAGCAGCAGATTCGCCTGCTTCCTTCGATGGTCGATCGCTCAAAATCAGAATTCTCGAACCGTCGCGCACCGATTTAACAGCATCTTGACAAAGTTGCTCGACTGCGCGTTGCAAACCAGCAGGCCCGGAAGTAATTTTGTAAAGCGTTGACAGTTCGGTTGCGGGGAAAGACTTTTGGTCTTTCAAGAAAGAAAGTTCAGCGTCGTTGAGTACGGGGGAATCAATCTTGAGCAGCTTGGCATTTTCCGGGATTGTTTGCAGTAAATTGCCGCGCAGGCCCACATTCATCGTCAGCGACATCACCATCCCCTCGCGCAGGGGGTCGATCGGCGGATTTGTCACTTGAGCGAACCGCTGTTTGAAATAGTTATAAAGTAACTGAGGCTTTTCTGACAATACAGCCAAGGGAATGTCATCGCCCATGCAGAAAGTCGGTTCTTTTCCAGAACTTGCCATCTCGACAATTACCATATCCAAATCTTCGGCGGTGTAGCCAAAAGCAGTTTGGGTTGCTAACAGCGTTTGCGAGTCTAGGGTTGCCGTTTCCGCAAAAGGCTGCGGCTGCAAGGTTTCGCGGTTTTGTTTGAGCCATTCGCCGTAGGGGTGGCGCTTCGCAATCCGCTGTTTTAGCTGCCAATTTTTGAGAATTTCCTTGGTTTTCAGGTCAACTGCAATCATTTGTCCCGGGCCCAAGCGACCTTTTTCGACAATATCTGCTTCGGGAATATCGACAACTCCGGCTTCGGAGGCGACAATTACCAGACCGTCTTTAGTAATGCAGTAGCGGGCCGGACGCAAACCGTTGCGATCGAGCGTAGCACCTACTTGCTTGCCGTCGCTGAACACCAGCAGCGCCGGGCCGTCCCAAGGTTCTTGAATGCCGCTGTAATATTCGTAAAAATCGACAATTTCGGGATATGGCTCCAAATCCGGCTGATTTTTGTAGGCTTCGGGCACCATAATTGTCAGGGATTCCAGGGGAGTGCGGCCGGAGTGCACCAACAATTCCATCACGTTGTCCAAGTTTGCCGAATCGCTGCTTTCGGGATTGACAATTGGGTTGAACGTGTCGATATCGGCTTGACTCCAATTCGGGTGAGATAAATTGGCTTGGCGCGCCGTCATCCAGGTAATATTGCCCAACAGCGTGTTAATTTCGCCGTTGTGTCCCAGCAAGCGCATGGGCTGGGCGAGGTGCCAGCGGGGCATGGTGTTGGTGCTGAAGCGGCGGTGATAGACGGCAAAGGCGCTTTTGTAAGCGGGATTTTTCAGGTCGAGGTAAAATTCTGCTAGTACGGCCGATCGCACCATGCCTTTATAGACGATCGTGCGGCAGGAAAAAGAGCAAGTATAAAATTCTTGGCGGGTGAAGTCGGGGCGATTTGATAGCGCGTGTCCGATCGTGCGGCGGGCCAGAAATAGCTGTCTGTCGAGCTCGTCTCCGGCTAAGTTCGGTGAACTGACAATTATTTGTTCGATTTGAGGTTGATTTTCTAGGGCTTGCGGGCCCAAAACCGACGGTACAACGGGAACTTTCCGCCATCCCACCACAGTGAAACCGCGTGCTTTCACAACTTCTTCAACCACCTGCCGCGCGGTATTCGCTTGAGTTTCATCTTGGGACAGAAACAGCATTCCCACGCCGCAGTTTTCCCGTGGGGGAGGCACAATTCCCTGTTCGGCAAACCAAGCATCCAGCAATTCCCAAGGAATCGCGGTCATCAAACCCGCACCGTCGCCGGAATCGGAGTCGGCGCTGCAACCGCCGCGGTGTTCCAGACAAGTTAAAGCTGGCAGCGCTTTTTGAATAATTGAGTGGGTAGCTTCGCCGCTTTGGTTGGCAATAAAGCCCACACCGCAGGCATCTCTTTCTTCCACTAACCAGCTTTGGCCGGCAAATGGAGTTCCTCGCTCAGTCTGATGCACGTTGCTGTTTCGATCGATCGTGTTACCCATGTTGATTGAATGTTATTTCTGTGATTGTGCGGTTGATGCGTTTTTATAGCTCGGACAGAGAAGGCTGCCGAGCGGTGGGAGCCGAGTTCACCTGAAAACAGCACATAGCAAGCTGATTTGATAAAAATTTACGTCTATGCTGCCTGTACTTAGCACTGAAACCCTGTTTGCAGATTTTAAATTATCTCGCTCGCATAGTCTCGGAGATGTCTCCTAGAATACCCTGCTGTTAAAAAGCAGTGATTCTTTGGGAAATCGCCGCCCTGCAACTAAATACATTGCAGGCGATTCCCTACGGGATAGCTGCGCTTCACGAGTTTTGTCGGTGTTTTTTTTCCTGAGTCCGCTCCCTAGCCTTGCAGCGAACACGGGTAGATAGTAAATCTAGCTTTATTTTGCTTGCTGCGCTGTTGAGTTGCTTTCGTCAGCGCCTGCAGACACAAAAGCCACCTGCGGGCTCAGTCGGTAGGTGCAATGTAGCAGCGCGGTTCACAACTCGTGAAACCTGTCTTATTGTGCAGTCAACTATCGGGCCGCGAACATCAAGTGTATCAAGAAACTGATAAATTTTCACCGATTGCAGTCAGAGTTTGCGCGCAAGTCTTGTAAGCGTCAGCCCAAAACCCAGGCTAAGATGCCTGGCCGAAAAAGGTTGACAGTTGTGCATAACCCTAATTTGTGTTTTTTGACCGACAAACGTTTGTAACTCATCACTGAAGGCTATTTCAAGGATTTATGATACATTAGGAGCATCTGGTAGAGCCAGCGCAGCCTTTTTTATCGCGCTCAAAAACGGATACTTGCTTTCTGACAGGAGTCGTGGAGAGGTCAAAATTTTAGACCCAACGACTTCGCGAGCGGGCAACGCTCTTGTTCAAGCTCCCAGATTCATCTGTGCAGTAAATCTCAAATCGAAAAATGGAAAATCGACTGACCCCCACAAATTTGACCTTGGTAATTTTGTGGGGGTCAACGGTGGCCGTTCTTACGGATGTGAGTGAGTTGGCATTTGGGACATTTCAGTTCTCTTTTTTATAACCTCTACTGAGGCTGGAGGAATCCTGTATCAGCAAGTCGCCTCTTTGAATCAAGAATCTCAGTTCCTTTAGGGCCGAGAGTCTCAAAACTCATCCCATAATGATGCCACGCTTATTAATTAGCTTCTTAAGTTCCTGTTCAATGAACTGCTGTCGTTCAATCAGCGTTCGCGGAGTCCTTTTCTACTTAGTCTCAACTCCACTATCCACAGCTCTTACATAAAATATTAAGTCTTGTTTTTAAAATCGCTCTTTCATAATTGGCTATCCACAATATGTTAAGAAAAATGTAATTAATGAATAGCACGGCAGATAGAGGGACAATAGTAGATATCAACTATAAGAAGCTTCAGGCTTGACAGAAGCAGTAGGAATACGTAGATATGGCTGACATCACAAATCTTTTTCTAGGATATCACATTAACGAGCAAATATACGCAGGAAATCGAACTCTAGTTTATCGCGGTCTTCGGTCTTCAAATGGGCAGCCCGTCGCCATCAAAATGCTGCGAAATGACTTTCCCCGCTTCAACGAACTGGTTCACTTCCGCAACCAATACGTCATTGCCAAAAACTTAGAACTCCCCGGCACTGTCAAAGCATACAGCCTGGAGACTTACCACAACCACTATGCCCTGGTAATGGAAGACTTTGGCGGAATTTCCTTAAGTAGCTACCTAGCTAGTCTAGTGTTCGCAAGCAACGAACCCCTAGAAGGTATGCCCGTTAACGAGTTTCTTCCCATAGCCATTCAAATTGCCAGTGCCCTGGACGGACTTTATCGCCACCACGTCATCCACAAAGACCTCAAACCCGCCAACATTCTCATTAACCCCAGCAGCAAACAAGTGAAGCTGATTGACTTCAGCATCGCTTCCCTGCTACCTCGCGAAACCCAAGAAATTCAAAATCCCAACGTCCTTGAAGGCACCTTACCTTACATATCTCCCGAACAAACTGGGCGAATGAACCGAGGCATTGATTACCGCACAGATTTCTACTCGCTGGGAGTCACATTTTACGAACTGCTCGCGAGACAGTTGCCTTTCCAAACTGACGATCCGATAGAGTTAGTACACTGTCACCTTGCTTCGCAGCCCATTCCAGTCCATCACCTCAACAAAAGCGTTCCACTGGTGCTGTCGGAAATTGTTAGCAAACTGATGGCAAAGAATGCTGAATATCGCTATCAAAGTGCGATCGGACTTAAGTTTGATTTGGAAACTTGTTGGCATCAGTGGCAAGAGACAGGTGAAATTGCTTCCTTTAAATTGGGAGCGCGAGATTTGTGCGATCGCTTCATCATCCCCGAAAAATTATACGGTAGAGAAAGCGAAGTATTCTCCCTACTAGCAGCCTTCGAGCGCGTGAGTGCCGGCAGCACCGAAATGATCCTCGTTGCCGGTTTCTCCGGCATTGGCAAAACCGCCGTTGTCAACGAAGTCCACAAACCCATTGTGAGACAGCGAGGCTACTTTATCAAAGGCAAGTTCGACCAATTCCAACGCAACCTTCCTTTCAGTGCCTTTGTCCAAGCTTTTCAAGACTTAATGGGTCAATTGCTATCGGAAAGTGACGCTAAAGTTGAGCAGTGGAAGACTCAAATTTTGGCAGCTTTGGGCGAGAATGCTCAAGTTGTTGTTGACGTGATTCCAGAACTAGAGCGGATTATCGGACATCAGCTCCCAGCACCAGAACTTTCTGGGAGCGCCGCCCAAAATCGATTTAATCGCTTATTTGCCAACTTCATCTCTGTCTTTACAACCGAAGAACATCCCCTCGTCATCTTTTTAGACGACTTGCAATGGGCTGATTCAGCCTCGTTGAACTTGATTCAACTTCTGACGAGCGATCGCGAACGGCGTTATCTCTTTTTAATGGGAGCGTATCGAGATAACGAAGTCAGTCCGGTACACCCTTTGATGCTGACATTATCCGACATTCAAAAAACCGGGGCAACGGTAAATACCATTACCCTAGCTCCTCTCGATCGCTCGGATTTGAATTGTTTGATTGCCGATACATTAGCTTGTTCTACAAAGTTGGCGCTGCCTTTGACAGAACTCGTTTATCAGAAAACCAAAGGCAATCCATTCTTTAGTACACAATTCCTGAAATCTTTGTATGAAGATGGGCTAATTGAATTTAATTTGGAAGCTCGGTATTGGCAGTGCGATATTGCCACAGTGCGAACTTTGGCACTGACCGATGATGTGGTGGAGTTCATGGCGCTTCAGTTGCGAAAGTTGCCAAGCCGGACACAGGAAGTTTTGAAGTTAGCTGCCTGCATTGGCAACCAGTTTGATTTAGCAACGTTAGGAATTGTTAGTGAAAAATCGCCAATAGAAACAGCAAATTTTCTGTGGAAAGCCCTACAAGAAGGTCTAATTTTACCCGTTAGCGAAGTTTATAAATTTTACCTTGGAGAAGGGAATGGGGAATTAGCAATCGGTCAGAAAGACTCCGACCCATTACCGAACTACAAATTTTTACACGATCGCGTCCAGCAAGCTGCTTACTCCTTAATTGCCGCCAGCCAAAAACAAGCAACTCACCTGAAAATCGGGCAACTCCTGCTCCAAAATACCCCGATTCAAGAACGAGACGAGCGGATTTTTGCCATTGTTAACCAATTGAATATGGGATGGGAATTAATTTCTCAACCAGCGGAAATCGAAGAACTAGCGCGGTTGAACTTGATAGCAGGACGGAAAGCTAAAGCATCTACAGCCTATGCGGCGGCGGTGAAGTACCTGAGTACGGCGATAAATTTGCTCTCAGGCGATTCTTCTGGGGAGACACTTGGCTCACGCTGGCAGACTCAGTACGATTTGACTCTAGAAATTGTTGTGGAAGCGGCAGAGGCAGAATATCTCAATACCAATTTCCCCGCCGCCACTACCTTAATTGAAATGGTGTTGCAGCACGGGAAAACACTGCTCGATCGCATCCCGGCTTACGAGATAAAAATACAAATTGATATGGCGCAACACCAATTTAACGATGCCATTGATACCGGATTGCAGGCATTAGAAGTGCTTGGCTACCCCGTTAATCTGAGTGAGCAAGACTTTTTAGTGAAACTGCCCGCTCTAGAATCCCTAGAAGACTACCCCATCATGACCGATCCGGCACAACTAGCAGCCATGCGGATTCTTAAAGTCTGTCTTGCTCCCGTTTTAGCAGGCAGACAACAAATTCTGCTGCCAGTAGTCGTGAGACAAGTGAAACTGTGTATTGAAGGCGGTCACTCTCCCCTAGCATCAGGAACTTATGCTTGGTATGGCACGCTTCTATGCGGTGCTCTGGGCAACATTGATAGGGGATATCAGGCAGGGCGGCTGGCGCTGCAACTGCTCAAACACTTTGAGGCCAGAGAACACAAAACTGTTACCTATAATATGTTTTACACCTTCGTCCACCATTGGAAAGAGCCTTTACGAGAAAGCATAGCTCCCCTGGTCGAGGGCGTGCAGAGTGGGCTAGAAGGCGGGAATTACGAATATACAGGCTACTGCATCACCAACTATTGCTTCTACATCTTCCTGGCGGGAGAAAATCTGGAAATTGTTCAATGCGAACACAAAAAATACCACGACTTGCTGTTGAAGTTAAAACAGGAACACTCCCTCTGTTTGTCTCAGATATGGCATCAACTGTTGTTGAATTTGTTGGGGAAAGTAGTCAATCCGCTTCAGTTAATTGGCGAGAGCTTTGACGAATCTACTATGTTGTTGGAACTCCAAGCTCAGAACGATAATATTGCTTTGTTCCATGCCTATTTAGCAAAGACGATTCTGTTCTATCTGCTTGAAGAGTTCGACCGAGCAGTTGACAGTGCAGCCAAGGCAGTCAGTTACTCTAGCGTCGGGTCAGAAAATTTTGTTCATTTGCACTTATACCAATCGCTGGCACTGCTGGCGAACTATCCCAACGTCAGTTTGTCAGAGCGATCGCATTACCTAAATCAGGTTGCTGCTAACCAGGAGAAAATGCAGCTTTGGATGCAGCACGCTCCGATGAACTACGAGCATAAATATCATCTAGTAGAAGCCGAAAAAGCACGAGTATTAGGCGACCATCTAACCGCCATCAACGAATATGAGATGGCCCTTCAGGGAGCGCGGGAAAATAACTATCAGCAAGAAGAAGCGATCGCCTACGAATTGGCGGCTAAATTTTACCTGGAATGGGGAAAAGAAAAAATTGCCCAGGTGTATCTCGTAGATGCTTACTACGGCTACGCTCGTTGGGGAGCTAAAGCAAAAATTGACCATCTAGAACAACGCTATCCCCAACTACTTGCTCCTATCTTAAAACAGAATAAAGCTCGTTTGTTCGAGACAGTTACTACCTCCAATAGCACCTCATCTTCTAGCACGAACCAAACAATTACTGGGAGTACCAGCACCACAGTAATAGATTTACCAACGGTTATCAAAGCTTCTCAAGTTCTTTCTAGCGAAATTCAGCTCGATCAGTTGCTCACTACCCTGATGCAAGTGGCAATTCAGAATGCAGGCGCTCAAACAGGAGTATTGATTTTGAAAGAAGAGGAGAACTGGAAAATCGCCGTCTACTGTAGCGATCGCCAAGGCTGTCTTCTGCAAGAAACTATGGCGATAGAGGAGAGCCAATCAATTCCCCAGACTGTCATTAATTACGTCAAACGTACAAAAGAAACCCTAGTTTTCGATGATGTCAGGACTCAATTAACATTTGCTTCTGACCCCTATATGAAGCAGCAGCAGCCTAAGAGCATTTTATGTACTCCAATTGTCCATCAAGGCAAAATAATGGCAATCTTGTATTTGGAAAATAATCTGACAATGGGGGCATTTACGGGCGATCGCGTCGCCATCCTCAACATCCTGTGCTCGCAAGCTGCAATTTCCTTACAGAACGCCCGACTGTATCAGCAATCCCAGGAGTATGCCCAAAAACTAGAGCTTTATCTCAACGAGCTCAAACAGATGCAACTGCAACTGGTACAGAATGAGAAGATGTCTGCTGTGGGAAATTTAGTCGCAGGGGTAGCCCACGAAATTAACAATCCCGTAGGCTTTATCGCCGGCAACTTGCAGCCGGCTCAAGAATACGTAGGGGATTTATTCAACTTGATTGATTTGTATCAAGAAAAATTTCCCGCTCCGGGAGTGGAAATTGAAGCAGAAATTGAGGACATGGACTTGGAGTATTTGCGAGAAGATTTGCCCAAATTGATTGGATCGATGAAGGAGGGAGTCGATCGCATCCGCAATATCAGTACGAGTTTGAGAACGTTTTCGAGGGCAGATAGCGATCGACCAGTTTCTTTCAATATTCACGACGGACTCGAAAGCACTGTGCTGATTCTCAAGCACCGTTTAAAAGCCAGCGAGTTTCGCCCTGCCATTGAAGTTGTGAAAGAGTACGGTAACTTACCCTTAGTAAAATGCTTTCCCGGACAGTTAAACCAGGTATTTATGAATATACTGGCCAATGCTATTGACGCTCTGGAGGAGTCAAATCAGGGGCGCTCTTTTAGTGAAATTAAAGCCCGACCTAATCAAATCACTGTTCAAACTGTTATGAGCGAAGACAACAATCAGGTTTTGATTCGCATTAAGGATAATGGAGTGGGGATGTCGAGCGAAGTCAAAGAAAACATCTTTAACCACTTATTCACAACTAAGTCTGTGGGTCAAGGAACCGGATTAGGATTGTCTATAGCCCACCAAATTGTGGTGGAAAAACATGGAGGTACATTAGTCGTGAATTCCTGCCTGGGGCAGGGTGCGGAGTTTGTGATTTGTATTCCGGGGTGAGCCGTTCGTAGTAGGTCTTTAGCGCAATTAGCGCCATCGACTAACCTAGACTCGATCGACAGCTTCATGCCGATCGTAGTCATCGGCAAAAATATCGGGTTTAGTCGGAAGAAACATACGGATATTCCGGGTTTCTAAATCCCCATGCGTTTAGGACTGAAATTGTGAGTTGTAAACTGTGAAACGTAATTTGTTGTATTGGCGTCGAATATTGTCAGCCTCGATTTTACCGGTACTGGCGATCGCCCCGTCTTTGCTCTGGAATCTACCCGGAAGAGCAAAAGAAGTTTCGAGTGGGAGAAGTGCTGGTTTTTCCTCCAATCCATTACAAAAGTCATTACCCTCTTCCTTATTTCTTAATCGTGAATTCACGGAGGTCAATTTGGCTCAATCTGTACCGCCATCTTCGAGAATTAGACAAGGCGGCCAAGTGTCTCTCAACGGCCGCCTTCTCCCCCTAACTTGGACTCAGCAGCCCGCAAACAGCACTTCTGCGAATATGCGAACTTGGATTGCTGATGTTGGATTGATGCAATCTGCGGGAGTGGATTTGCTCAACACAGCCGATAGTACCAAACAACCGGTGCAGTGGTTTTCCGTATCTTTAAGCGACGTTCAAAGTTTGACAGCACGTGCAACAGGCCCGTATCGTTACTTAGATGTTACAGATTTTGCTAAACTTGCCGGCTGGCAGATATCGATCGACAACAATGTTCTCAAAATCACCTCTATAGCTGCAATTGTCACCGGAATTCGGCAAGCAGAAAAAGAATGGGGCGATCGCATTGTTCTGGATCTCGATCGCCCCGCCCCGTGGCAAGTCAACTTCGTCGATACACCGAGCCCGTCGCCAACAGACGACCCCACAAAGCCCGCTATCCGGCTGCCGAGCGCGCCCGCAGCGCCAAACCTCGAAACACCAGACGACCCGACTAAACCCGCGCTGCCGCAGCCGCTAGCGCCCGTACAGCAGATAACCAGTCAAGAATGGTCGATCGCCCTTGATGCCAAAGTCGATCGCACTTTAATTCAGCGCGCCTTTGCAACCAGCAAACAATTGCGATCGCTAAAAGTCGAACCTGCGGGGAATCAAACCAGAGTGAAGGTACAAATTCCTTTAGGTTGGCGGCCGCAAGTTTTCAGTCTGGGAAATCCCAATCGATTAGTTATCGACATTCGCCCCGACTCGTTAGTAGAAAAAAACATTCTTTGGGCGGCGGGAGTTCGATGGAGACAGCAGTATCAAAATTTAGGAACATCTCGTTTTCCCGTAGTTTCGTTAGAAGTTAATCCCCGTCAAGCAGGTGTAAAAGTCAGACCGCTTTTGAGCAATCCGCCGACCGAGAAAGGCACTGCACCTTTACTGCAAACAGCGGAAGTTTCGGGAACGGCTGCTGCGATTAACGCCGGGTTTTTCAATCGGATAAATCGATTAGCTTTAGGCGCGATTCGGCGTGATAATAAATGGCTTTCCGGGCCGATTTTGAATCGCGGGGCGATCGCTTGGAACGATCGGGGAGAATTTGTCATCAATCGTTTGACTTTGCAAGAAACTTTGATAACTTCTGCGAATCAACGTTTGCCTGTTTCACAGTTAAATAGTGCCTACGTGGAATCGGGAATCGGCCGCTACAATCCAGATTGGGGAGCGACTTATACTCCGTTTTCGGACGAGGAAATAGTTGTGACAGTTGCGGGCGACCGAGTTGTCAGCCAATCGCCCGGAGGTGGGGCGGGAAAAACAAATTTCCCTATTCCAGGGAACGGTTATCTGTTGGCTTTGCGTTCCGATTTGTCCCCTGCAACTCAACTTTCCATCGGTACTTTATTGCGTTTGGAAACTAACACAATTCCGCCTGATTTCAACCGTTTTCCTTATATTCTCGGCGGCGGGCCGGTGTTGGTACAAAACAGTCGAGTGGCTTTGGATGCTAAGGCGGAAGGATTTAGCGATGCGTATGTCCGACAGACGGCGATTCGGAGTGCGATCGGGCGAACTGCTGCGGGGAATTTGCTAATTGTAGCGGTGCACAACCGCGCGGGCGGGGCGGGGCCAAATTTCGCGGAACTGGCGCAGATATTGCAGCAAATGGGTGCTGTGGAGGCTTTAAACTTGGATGGGGGAAGTTCGACGAGTTTGTATTTGGGAGGTAGTTTGCTCGATCGCCCGCCGTCAACTGCGGCGAGAGTCCATAATGCGATCGGCATTTTCATTGAACCATAAGTAGTTAATCTTCGACATTAATTTTCGGCGGTTAGAAACCGCTACTACACAAACAAAGTCCACCTACGTGGACTGGTAAATGTGAATGTCCCAACCTGCGGAGGCAGGTTTCGTCTTTGTAGCCGCGGTTTCCAACCGCCGGGGCATTGCCACAAACTCCCCCCATCTCAGCTATAATCAAAACCATCCTCTCCACATCCTCACATACCCATCATGAGGCACTGGCCCCCTGGACAACAACTCCACCAAGGCAAATACCTAATCGAAGCACTCCTGGGCGGTGGCGGATTCGGTGTCACCTACCGCGCTCAAAACCGCAAAGAAGGCAAATTAGTCGCCATCAAAACCCTAAATGCCAACGTTCAAGGTAAACCAAACTTTCGCGAATTCCAAACCAAATTTGTCAACGAAGCTTTATCTTTAGCCCGGTGCAGCCATTCTCACGTCGTCCAAGTTTACGAAGTATTTCCCGAAATGGCCGGAAATATCGAATTGTGGTGCATGGTGATGGAATTAATCGACGGAATTGACTTAGCTAGCCATCTTGAAGATAACGGCATTTTGTCCGAAGAAAAAGCTTTGCCGATTGTTCAGCAAGTCGGAAGCGCCTTGAGTTTTGTTCACCAGCAAGGATTTACTCACCTCGATGTTAAACCCCAAAATATTATGCTAAGAACCCCCCCCAGCCCCCCCTTGGTAAGGGGGGGAGTAAGAGAAAATACCCCCTTCTCTTCTTCCCCCCTTAATAAGGGGGGCCAGGGGGGTGCAGTTTTGATTGATTTTGGCTTAGCGCGACAGGTGACAGCACCGGGGAAATTGCGGACAAATAGCAATTCCGGGACTGAGTGTTACGCACCCATCGAACTATTAGAAAGACGCGCTGAACTGGGCGCTTATACAGATGTTTATTCCCTAGCAGCAACGCTTTATGTCATGTTGACTGGTGAGTTGCCGTTTCCGTCGCAATTCAGGAAGCAAAATATTCCTTTAACTCCGCCAAAGCAATTCAATTCTGAGATTAGCGACAGGGTGAATGCGGCGATTATGAAAGGGATGGAGTTGGAACCGCAAAATCGCCCGCAGTCGGTGCAGGAATGGTTGAATTTGCTGATACCGAAACCCGTGGCTGCTGAGACTACGCGAGTGATTTCAGCCGTGGGGATGGATTATACAAATTTGCAGAATTTATTGGCGGCTAAAAAGTGGCGAGAAGCCGATGAGGAAACGGCGAGAGTTATGTTGAAGGTGGCGGGTAGAGAGAAAGAAAGAGGGCTGAATACAGAAAGTATTGATAATTTTCCCTGCGAGGACTTGCGTACCATTGACCAACTTTGGGTAAAATACAGCAATGGGCGCTTCGGCTTTAGCGTGCAGAAGCGCATTTATAAAAGTCTGGGGGGAACTAGGGAGTATGATAGTGAGGTTTGGGAAAAGTTTGGCGATCGGGTAGGGTGGAGAAAAAATAACAAATGGCTGTACTACAAAGACCTCACTTTTTCAGAGAAAGCGCCAGAAGCTCACCTCCCACTTCGGAGTGGATGGGTGGGGTGGCGGTTGGGGGTGGGGTGGGTGGTTCTCTTCTCTCGCGTCGAGACTTGTAGACTGTAACATCTAAGCGTTTCAGGATTTCATAAATATTTATAACAAAGCCCAAAACCACGATCGCCACTTCTAAGCTAATTCCTAAAACCCGGAGTTACCATGACTATAAGATAAACTTTATTATTAACAGTAGGGGCGAAGCATTCGGCGAAAAATATGAGCTTCAAAACCGACAATATATTGCCCGAATGCTTCGCCCAGGCCTCCGCCCCAGATACAATTCCGATGTTTTAGAATTTGATCGATCTGATTTCCCACCGCACATATTGGTAAACCCGCGCTGATTAGTGATAACCCTGAAGATTCGAGTTTACTCGCGTGAATTGGGCGAAGCATTCGGATGGTTTCGGCAGTAAAAAAACCAAACAACCACCGAAAAAACTAAAAAAATGCTCTTACTCCCCCCCCTTACCAAGGGGGGGCTGGGGGGGGTTAAAATCTAAACAACCAACGAACAAACTAAAAAAACGCTCTTACTCCCCCCTTACCAAGGGGGGGGCTGGGGGGGTTAAAATCCTATAGAACAATGACAAAACTCTACAACAAAAACTCAGAAAAATTCAAACGGCAGAAGCTTCGCAGAGAAATGACTGAAGCTGAAAAGGAACTATGGAAACGTATCAGAAACAGACAGCTTGAGAATTGTAAATTTCGCAGACAATATAGTGTAGCAGCATTTGTGCTAGATTTTTACTCGCCCGAAATCAAGTTAGCACTAGAAGTTGATGGTGACAGCCATTTTGTGGATGGCGCTGTAGAATATGATGCAGAAAGGCAAGAGTTTATTAAGTCGGCAAGGATTAATTTTTTGAGGTTTACTAATGAGGATGTTTATCATAATTTGGATGGGGTTTTAGAGGTTATTGTAGAGGGGATTAAATCGTTGAGAACATCGGGTGTTTTACCCCCCCCAGCCCCCCCTTGCTAAGGGGGGGGAGTAAGAGTTAGCCCCTTGCTAAGGGTGGGAATAAGAGTTAGGAGGGTAGATTAGATTTAATCGTTGAGAGTATCGGGTGTTTTACCCCCCCCAGCCCCCCCTTGCTAAGGGGGGGAGTAAGAGTTAATTCCTTGCTAAGGGGGGGAGTAAGAGTTAATTCCTTGCTAAGGGGGGGAGTAAGAGTTAATCCCTTGCTAAGGGTGGGAGTAAGAGTTAGGAGGGTAGATTAGATTCTATCGTTTAAAACATCCACTCTTTTACCCCCCCCCAGCCCCCCCTTGCTAAGGGGGGGAGTAAGAGTTAGCCTCTTGTTAAGGGGGGAGTAAGAGTTTCGATAGTCCAAAATCCCAAATACGAAATCGATATGAACTCAAAAGTTACCCTCACCATCACTTCCGGGAATCTCAAAGGCCAAGAATTCATCTTTGACACCCGCACAACTTGCATTATTGGCCGCGCCAAAGATTGCTATCCCAAGATTCCCGACGACGAAAAACACCGCACGATTTCCCGCTATCACTGCTTGCTGGATATCAATCCTCCCGATATCCGGGTGCGCGATTTCGGTAGCAAAAATGGCACTTTTGTTAACGGCAAAAAAATCGGTCAGCGAGAAGCTCATCAAACTCCCCAAGAAGCTGCTCAAATTCAATTCCCAGAATACGACTTGCAAGGGGGAGATGAATTTACACTCAGCGATACTTCTTTTCGAGTTGGCGTTGCCCTTGACCCGGAAATTGTCAAAACTCTCCAACACCGAACACCCCCTGTCATTCCCTCAAATCAAGCAAATCTGTGGGAAATGCTGCAAGCTTTTCTGTTGAAAGCAGTGGCGAATGAAAGCCATATCGGAGTTCTCGGCGATTACGTTTTGCTCAAAGAATTGGGTAGGGGCGGTTTTAGTTTAGTTTATTTGGCGCGACACAAGCGGACTAACGAACAAGTTGCGCTGAAAGTGATGCTGCCAAAAGTAGCGGCAAATCAGCGGGCTGTTAATTGGTTTTTGCGGGAAGTTGAAAATATGAAAGTTTTAAAACATCCCAATGTGGTAGGATTAAAAGAGTTTGGTTATGAGTCGTGAAACTTTCTTTTTCACGATGGAATACTGCGACGGCGGCAGTGTTGTGGATTTGATGGAAAAACGCGGTTTCAGCACTTTGCCGATTGGTGAGGCTGTGACTATTATTTTGCAAGTTTTAGATGGTTTGACTTACACGCACAATGCAGAAATTCCGAATGTCAGATTGGCTGATGGTAGTTTTGCAAAGGGACGGGGTTTGATTCACCGGGATTTGAAACCGGGGAATATTTTTTTGGCGAATGTGGGTGGGAAACAAGTTGCCAAAATTGGGGATTATGGGCTATCAAAAGCTTTTGACCAAGCGGGTTTAAGCGGTCAAACGATGACTGGTAATGCTGTGGGTACGCCGTGTTTTATGCCGCGACAGCAAGTGATTGATTATAAGTATGCGAAACCAGAGGTTGATGTTTGGGCGGCGGCGGCTTGTTCGTATGTGATGATAACGGGATATTCCCCGCGAAATTTGCAGGGTCAAGACCCGTTTTTGGCGGTTTTACAAAATGATGCGGTTCCTGTGCGCGATCGCACTTCTGCGATTCCTCAACCGCTAGCCACAGTTATCGATCGCGCTTTAATTGACAATCCTGAAATTTATTATAAAAGTGCAGCGGAATTTAAACAAGCCCTATTAAATAGTATATCGTAAATTAGGGTTCGACTACCGATAGGTTTTCAGAAACCCGGTTTCTTCAAGAAACCGGGTTTCTTGATATTCTCAATCTGCCATCACAGACAACACATACTCTCCTTGATTTACTGACTGATTGGTCGAAACATCAAAAATGAAAACATCCGACTCAGCACCAACATCAACCAAACTGGGAAATTCCCCATTCTTATTAAAACTGAGAATTTGATAAAGCCGATCGCCCTTTTTGACAAGACTCCCCAACTCCACTCGATTTTGAATCATCCCGCCCGCCGGCGCGTAGTATTTTATCGCGGAATTCTTGGGGGTGAAAATAACTTGATGCGCCGCCGTTTCCGGGAGAGGAAATCCATCTAGTTTCAATAAACCCTTACTTGCTAAGTAATTTTTGATGCCCCGCAAGCCATTCGCCACCGACTGGGGATTCATTTCCATCCCCGAACCTAATTCTAAAGTCCAAGCTTCCACGTCAAATTTGAGTGCACTTCCCAACTGGGCCAAAATCTTCTCCAGCGCCAGCCAAGGCTTGAGAAACGCCTCGTCAAAAGCATCGCCGTCGTACTCGTTCATTAAGATTGCGCGATCGAGCAAAAAAGCCTTCGCGCTTTCCTCGCGGGAACTGAAACAGTAAACGTAGTCTACAGCTTGATTTGTAGAACTGTGCAAGTCCAGCACGCAATCGGCATCCAAACACAAAGATTGCAGCTTGTAGCGGTAAATTTCGCTGTAGGGCCGGCAACTGGGAGCATTAATTTTTGCCAACTGTTTAGCAAAACTCAAAGCAATTTCTTTTCTGTAGTTAAATTTGATCGTATCAGCATCGAGATTGATGTGAGACTTCGCAAAAGCCTCAATATCTTCGCCTGCTTTTTCAAAATCCCAGAAAATTCGGTTCCAATTGGCTCCGTCATAATGATTGTAGCGGCCGGGAGAGAAATGGTGCGATCGCTGGCTGACACCTACAGGATTGCAAACCGGCACTAGCCAAATTTCCCCGATTAACTGATTGCTGTCTTGGGACATTAAAAACTCAATTAACTGGTGAATCACAGCATTGCCGCTAATTTCGGCCCCGTGCAGGTTAGACTGTATGTAAGCCTTTTTGCCGGGAACGGCACCTCGAAACTGATAGACTTGCAGCGAAAGCCGATCGCCCGAAGCAAGCTGCACCACAGGAATAGTCGAAATAACAGGAATCATAGACAGTTGACAGTTGACAGTTGACAGTTGACAGCATTTGACTGGGAAGTAAGAGGATTGGAGTAATGAATCGTCTGATTTTAATTTCTCCCGAAAAAGCTTGGGGCTTTAAACCAATTCTTTCTGGTAATGGGTAATTGGTAATCGGGAATTGGTAATGGGGAATTGGTAATTGGAAAATTCATCGCAAGGAAGATTTTCCCCCTCGAACACTCGAACACTCTCCCCCCTCTCCCCCTCTCCCCCTCTCCCCCTCTCCCCCTCGAACACTCGAACACTCTCCCCCTCTCCCCCTCGAACACTCTCTCTTGATTCGAGTGCTGATTTGCGGGCGTTGGTTTAAAATCAATACAGTCCTCTGCTGCCTTGCTTTGGGCAAGATTTAAGCATACTTACCCTGGAACCTCATAATAATCCTTGTGTCAGAAACTTCCCAGAACCGCCAAGCGCTGGATCTGAAGACCATATTTCCATTCGAGCTAGATAACTTTCAGAGAGACGCGATCGCCGCCCTCGATGCAGGTAAATCCGTTGTCGTGTGCGCTCCTACAGGCTCAGGGAAAACTTTAATCGGCGAATACGCCATCCATCAAGCGCTCGAACGGGGGCGGCGCGTCTTCTACACCACTCCCCTCAAAGCTCTGTCTAACCAAAAGCTGCGCGACTTCCGCAGTCAATTTGGAGACGACATGGTAGGTTTGCTGACGGGCGACATCTCCTTCAATCGAGATGCGCCGATTTTGGTGATGACTACCGAAATATTTCGGAATATGCTCTACGGTACGCCCATTGGCGCTGTCGGTGCTTCCCTCACCGGAGTCGAAACCGTGGTGCTCGACGAGTGTCACTACATGAACGATCGCCAGCGCGGTACAGTTTGGGAAGAATCGATCATCTACTGTTCCAGCGAAATTCAACTGCTCGCCCTCTCAGCAACCGTAGCCAATAGCGGCCAACTCACAGACTGGATTAACAAAGTTCACGGGCCCACAGAGCTTGTATACTCAGACTTTCGGCCAGTGCCGCTGCAATTCCACTTCGCCAATCAAAAAGGGATATTTCCCCTGCTAGACGAAACCGGCAAAAGAGCTAATATCCGGTTAGTCCCCAAAAAGAAGCAGCAAAAAGCAGAAAGAGGTAGCATTCCCACCCCGAGTTTGACCGATGTTTTGTCCCGGTTGGACGATCGAGATATGCTACCAGCAATTTACTTTATCTTCAGCCGTCGCGGGTGCGACCAAGCCGTCGCAGAAGTCGGCAATTTATCCCTAGTTAACGCAGCCGAAGCAGCCGAACTCAAACGCATCATTGACGATTTTTTACAGCGAAACCCAGAAGCAGAACGCTTCGGTCAAAAAGAAGCACTTTTAAAAGGCATCGCCGCCCACCACGCAGGCATTTTGCCCGCTTGGAAAGGTTTAGTAGAAGAACTTTTTGGCAGAGGTTTGATTAAAGTCGTATTTGCCACCGAAACCCTCGCAGCCGGGATCAATATGCCCGCCCGCACCACAGTAATTTCCACCCTGTCCAAGCGCACCGACAAGGGACACCGACTGCTAAACGCTTCAGAATTCCTGCAAATGGCCGGTCGGGCAGGTCGCCGGGGGATGGACGAGCTCGGGCACGTGGTCGCAGTTCAGACGCGCTTTGAAGGCGCAAAAGAAGCCTCCTATTTGGCAACAGCCAAAGCTGACCCCCTCGCCAGTCAGTTTACGCCCAGCTACGGCATGGTGCTGAATTTGCTGCAAACTCACACTCTCGATGAAGCTCAAGAGTTGGTAGAGCGCAGTTTCGGTCAATATCTGTCTACTTTGTACTTGGAGCCGCAGCAAGCTGAATTAGACCGGCTGCTAGCAGAATTGGCGGTGCTCGAAGAGTCCTTGGCGGCCGGAGGTAATGTCTCCACCCTGGAAAAGCAGCTAGCCCATTACGAAAAATTGCAGGGAAGGCTCAAAGAAGACAAACGTTTGCTGAAAACTCTATTGCAGCAAGCAGAAGAAGCTCGAATTAAGGAGATGTCCGTGGCTGTGGCTTTTGCAGTCCTCGGTACGGTTCTTAGTCTCAAAGGCAAGCACGTTCCCACAGCTAAACGATCGCACACAGCTCCCGTGCCCGCCGTCTTGGTTGCCAAAATCGCAGGTTCCGGCCAAGCTCCCAACTTGGTATGCTTGGGTAAAGACAACCGCTGGTATGTCGTCGCCATTAGCGATGTGGCCAGCCTGCACGCCGAATTACCTCGCTTGAGCGTTGCAGATACCTTGAACCCACCGCCGGAAATGACCCTGAGACTCGGCCAGTGCCGCTTGGGAACCGAAGAAACTGCTGCAATCGCTCAATCCATCCCAGAATTGCCCGCACCGGAACCGAGCCCAGAGGCTCAGGAGCAACAGCAGAAAATCGCCGCCCTAGAAGATAAACTAGAAATTCACCCAGTTCTAGAATGGGGCAATCCCGGTACTTTGCTCAAGCGCCAGCGCCGCCGGGAAGAATTGAAAAAAGAAATCCGCAAAAGCGAACAAGACTTAGAAAAGCAGCGAGCTCGCTACTGGGAGCAATTTCTCAACTTAATTGACATCTTGCTGAATTTCGGCTGTTTGGAAAGAGTAGTTTCGGCAAATGGAAACCGAGATGACTCCTCCGACAGGTTGGTGCCCACAGTCTTGGGCCAAGCTTGCGCCGCCATTCGCGGCGATAACGAACTGTGGCTGGGTTTGTCCCTGATGTCTTCGGAGTTTGACGAACTCGATCCCCACCACCTCGCTGCTGCTTGCGCGGCATTGGTTACAGAAGTTTCCAGGCCCGACAGTTGGACTCATTACTCGCTGTCGCCGGAAGTTTTGGCGCCTTTGGACAACCTGCAAAAAGGCCTGCGCCGCCGGTTGTTTCAAGTGCAGTACCGCCACGAAGCTGCGATCCCGATTTGGCTGGAACGGGATTTAGTGACTTTGGTGGAACAGTGGGCTCTGGGCGTGGAATGGCTGGAACTAATTAGCCATACGAGTTTGGATGAAGGGGATGTGGTGCGGATTTTGCGCCGGACTTTGGATTTCTTGTCTCAGATTCCTCATGTTCCTCACCTGTCGGATTCTTTGCGGAGGAATGCTTGTCGGGCGATGCAGTTGATCGATCGATTCCCGGTAAATGAAGCTGCAACTCAGTAAATAAGGTTCGATCGTGAGGACTGAGCGTCCTTCATGAATGCGGACTTGCATTCCGATGCGGAGAACCTATTTTATGGCGGTTGTTCGATCGGACAAGGTTCGATCGTTCGGAATGCAAGTCCTTGATGAATGCGGACTGAAGTCCTCACTACAAACCTATTTTATGGCGGTTGTTCGATCGCGCGCGGTATGAGTTCGATCGAATTTGCTCCCGTCGCAGGCGGGCGATCGCATATTTTCCTGATTCAGGTTGCAGGACACGATAAAAAATTGTATCGTGCGGATTAATGCCTCGAAATTTTTATTTAAATTTTCCTAAGTGGTGTGGTGGGTAATTCTCGTGTCAATGCAACAAATCAAAAAGCCCGATCGAATGCCTGAAGCCGGCTCTCAGGCTCAAAAAACTCGCTTTTTCACTTTCTTGCAAAGAGTCTTAATTGGAACTCTAGCAAGTACATTACTCAATCTCTCCATCATATTTCCCTCTCCGAGTTTCGCAGAAGTAGTTTTGGGAGTTGTTCGCAGTTCCGAGAATTCCCCCGACTGGGTGAAGATTACCACGCGCCTCTGGGAAAGCGGCATTGCTTACAAACCAATCAATCTCGAAAACATCAAAAATTTGGGGGATTTAGCAGGCGTTAACGTGCTGTTTTTGCCCAATATTGAAACTTTGAGTCCGGCACAAATTAAAGTTTTAGAAGCTTGGACAAAACAGGGCGGCCGCTTGATTGCTTCGGGCCCAGTCGGCCGCAGTTCCCCGGCTTTGGTGCGTCAATCTTTGCGATCGCTCCTCGGGGCCTATTGGGCTTTTCCCTTAACCCAGCGGGGATTGCCGCAACCCCGCACCCGCTGCCGCGATCTCGCTTGCACCGCTTCTAGCAATTGGGTTCCGGCAGAACAAAAAAATGCCTCAGTCCAAGGCGGTGTCTTGATTCCCGCCGATGCGAACAGTCAAACAGTCGCTACTTGGAAAGATAGTTCCGGTTCCTCTGCTGCGATCGCCACCGATCGCGCTACCTATCTCGGCTGGCGCTGGGGTAGCGACGGTTCGCCAAATATAGACTCGGCTTGGCTGCGGGCCTCGATCGCCCGCTGGGGAGGAACAATCGGTGCGCCTGCTGCGCCAACAGCGGCCGCGCCCCCACTCCCAACTCCCCCCCCGTCCAGAGTCACCAGAAACACCCCTAGTTCGCCGCGCAGTACCCCGCTGAGCAGACTTTCTCCTTCTCCCCCCCTTCCCGATCCAGTACCTGCAACTTTTACAGACCCTTCCGATCAGTCGGCGCCGGCGGGTTTGGACGTGCAGGCAAATTCCAATAAGCCGATCGTCAGCATTGAAGCGTACTTGATGCGCCAAGAACTCACCAACCTCCTCGGCAGGTTTGAAAGCGCCCTGACAGCAGCTAATTCAGGCAATACCGCCGTCAATCTCAATGCTGCTACCCCCCCTCAACTCGTGGCGTCAACCAACAGTGTCGGTGGGCCTGCTGCAAGTCGCCCGTTGGTTTTGCAAGGCGCAACAACGCGGGCGATCGCCCAAGCGCGGCTTGTTTTGCAAAATTTTGACCAACTCCTGCAAGAGCAAAAGTACGCCCAGGCCAGACAGCAGTGGGTGGAAGCCCGCCAGCTTCTGTGGCAAAATTACCCGCAGTTCGGGCAGCGGGTTGGGGCGGAAATTCGCGCGGTTTGGCTCGATCGCGGTACGATCGTCGCAGCGCGATCGGAACAGGGTTTGGCCGCCGTGTTCGATCGGCTCGCCGCCGCCGGGATCAACACCGTTTTCTTTGAAACCTTGAATGCCGGATATCCGATTTATCCCAGTCAAGTTGCACCGCAACAAAACCCCCTCACAGTTGGCTGGGACCCGCTGGAATCGGCAGTTAAATTAGCTCACGAGCGAGGCATGGAACTGCACGCTTGGATTTGGACTTTTGCCGCCGGAAATAAGCGCCACAATACTTTAATTGGCAAGCCGAGTTCTTATCCAGGGCCGGTACTTTCCGCTCATCCCGATTGGGCAAATATTGACAATCAAGGGCGGCGCCAACACGTCAATGACGGTAAATTTTATCTCGATCCGGCAAACCCGGAAGCGCGCAGTTATTTGCTACAAATTGTTAGCGAAATTGCCAGTAAGTACAAAGTAGATGGAGTGCAACTCGACTATATTCGCTATCCTTTTCAAGATGACAATGCGGGTTTTACCTACGGTTACGGTGCGGCAGCGAGGCAGCAATTTCAACAGTTAACTGGTACCGATCCGGTGAATATTTCGCCGAGTTCCGGCAATTTGTGGCGGCAGTGGGTTGAGTTTAAAACTAATCAAATTAATAGCTTTGTAGCTGAAGTTTCTCAGCTTTTGCGGCAGAATTATCCGCGCACAATTCTGTCGGTGGCGGTGTTTCCGCACCCGGAAAGTCAGCGGATTTACAAAATTCAGCAAAATTGGGAAGTTTGGGCCCGTCAGGGCATTGTAGACTTGATTGTGCCGATGACTTATGCCTTGGATACTAACAGGCTTCAGCGCATAACTGAACCGCTAGCAAAGGAACAAATGCTCGGTTCGGCTTTGATTTCTCCGTCGGTTAAGTTGTTGACTCTCCCGGAAGTTGTGGCGATCGACCAAATTCAAGCTTTGCGCGATTTGCCGACAGGGGGCTATGCTATTTTTGCGGTGGAAAGTATCAGCAGCGGGATGCAGGGCTTTTTTAACCGCACTCAAGGGCGGCCCGTGCGCTCGACGAATGCTTCGGAACCAATTCCTTACCGGCAGCCCTTTGCGGCGGCGGCTTCGCGGTATACTGCTCTCAAGCAGGAATGGAGTTTTTTGTTGGCTAACAATCAGTTGCGGGTGTCGGAATCAGAACTGAAAGTTCTGCAAAGTCGATCGGAAGAATTGGGTGTTGCTTTGAGCAAATTGGCTGCCACTCCTTCTGGTGAAAGTTTAACAACCGCTAAAAGATTGTTGGCGAGTTTTCAATCTCAATTTCAATCTTCGATGCGCTTGCATTCAGCAGAGAATAGCTATCAGGTGCAAACTTGGCAAAATCGTTTGGAAAGTTTAGATATGCTGTTGCGTTACGGCGAAAGGCTGGAGTTGAATCGCAGGTAAATGCAGGTTTTTCGCGTGCGGCTGCCCAGAGCAGGCGATCGCACCCAATCATCTGCTCTGGGCGAAAATACGCTATAGTTATTTGAATTCATACCTGTACAGTTGTCAGTAAGCTAAAATCCCAGCCCCGCACTCATAGTAATGTCCATTGCCTGCAATAAATAGGCGTAGATATCTATATTGCATTTCCGAAGACAGGAATGCCAGCGTTGCGCTCCGATCGCGATCGCCAACACCCAGGATTGCTTCGCACTCTCAAATCAGGTTAAAAAACTCTAATTAAGTTTGTAGTGACGACAGAAGTTCTCAAAACTCTGAAATATCGAGCGCCCAAATTTTACGATGAGTGATTAACCGCATTTGATATGACTCGCCCAAAAACAGGTACTTGCTTTCCGACGCGAGCATCAGGGTCGATAATAAAATTTTAGACTGCTGTTCCTGCTCCCTGATTCACTGCGCTGCAAGTAAATCTAAAATCTAAAATCTAAAATCTAAAATCTAAAATCGATTGACTCGTTCGTGTATCGCTCCAAGATTTTAACATCTACTAATTTCCCTTGCCAATTTCAATTACTCTGAGAATGAATATGTTTCCTAAACCGCTCAATCGCTTTGCTACCAAAATTATCGGCAAAGCTCCATTACAAACTGTGCTCGTGGTTCCTTTTTTAGTGCAAATTGTCGGCACGGTAGGAGTTGTAGGTTGGCTGTCGTTCCAAAACGGTCAGGGCGCGGTCAACGATGTGGCAGCTCAGTTGCGGGGAGAAATTAGCGAGCGCATCAAAGACCGCATGGAAAATTATATGTCAATTCCCCACATTGTCAATCACCTGAACGTTCAAGGCATAAAATTGGGGCAGTTGAACCTAGAAGAAAAACAAAAACTCGAACTTCATTTCCTCCAACAAATTCAATATTTTGATTCGATCAGCATCATTTACACAGCCACAGAAAAGGGAGAACACTCGGGAGCAATCCGCACTAAAGATCGGATTCTGATATCTGCTGCTGACAGCTCGACTGGCAATAAATTAGCTCGATATACTGGTGACTCTCAGGGAAACCGCGTTCAATTAGTGCAAATTTCCCCCGATATTTACGACCCGCGAATTCGCCCGTGGTACATAGCAGCCGCAGCGGCTAAAAAACCTATTTGGACTCCAATTTATACAGATTTCTTGACCAGAGAACTGGCAATTACTGCTGCTTTGCCTATCTACGACGATGCTGGCAAGCTGTTAGGAGTAGCTGGCAGCGATTTGCTGTTTTCCAAAATCAAAGAATTTCTCGTCAGCCTCAAAATTGGCAAGTCGGGACAAACTTTTGTGATGGAGCGATCGGGGATGTTAATTGCCACTTCCACCCCCGGTCAAGAATTCGCAGTCGAAGGTAAAGAAGCCAAACGCATCAAAGCTTCAGCAAGCGAGAATCCAGTAATTCGCCAAACCGCACAGCATTTAGAGAAATCCTACCAAAACTTAGCTAAAATCAAGAATTCTCAACAGCTTACTTTCGATGTTGACGGCAAGCGAAATTTTATTCAGGTAACTCCTTTTCAAGACGAGCGAGGGTTGGATTGGCTGATTGTGGTAGTTGTGCCCGAGTCCGACTTTATGCAGCAAATTAACGCCAATACGCGCACCACTTTTTTGCTGTCGGTGGCAGCTTTGATCGGGGCGACAATTCTGGGGATTCTTACTGCTAAATGGGTGGTGCGGCCGATTTTAAGATTGAATGCGGCGGCGAAAGCTTTGGCTAGGAATGAATGGGATACCAAGCTCGCTCTGAATCGCGAAGATGAACTCGGAGAACTTGCCGCTGCTTTTAACAGCATGGCAGAGCAATTGCAGCATTCATTTACTTCGCTCTCGGAAAGCGAAAACCGAGTCAAACAATTTCTCAATGCCGTACCGCTCGGCATTTTTATTGCTGATACAAACGGTCAACCTCACTACATTAATCCTACAGGAGAGCAACTCTTAAGTCAAGGACTTATAGCAGCAGATGTTGAAAATTTGCGCAAAGCTTACAAAGTTTATTTAGCGGGAACTCAGGAAATTTACCCGGCGGAACGCGACCCAATTTTAAATGCTTTGCAGGGCAAAAGTGTCACTGTTGATGACATAGAAATCGGCTCGACCAACAGAACTGTTCCCCTGCAAGTTTGGGGAACTCCTATTTACGACGCCCAAGGAAATATCACCTACGGGATGTGTGCTTTTCAAGAGATTACGGAACGCAAACTAGCGGAGAAACTGTTAACGGAATACAACCAAAATTTAGCTGTGCAAGTTGCAGAACGCACCGCCGCTCTGGCTAAGGCAAAAGAAAAGTTTTCTAAAGCTTTTCGTTCGAGTCCAAATGCGATTACGATCACGAGAATCAGTGACGGTCGCCACATAGAAGTCAATGACAGCTTTTGCCGGATGATTGGCTACAGTCACGAACAAATTATTGGTAAAACAGCGGTAGAGCTAAATTTTTGGGCGAGTTTAGGGGAGCGCGACCGCATGATTCAAATGTTAAAAAACCAGACGGCACTTCACAATTACGAGCTGAGGTTTCGCAATAAAAGCGGTACAGAAAGAACGGCGCTGCTGTCGATCGAAACCATCGATATTGACGGAGAAGCTTGTTTTTTGTCGATGTCGAGCGATATTACCGATCGCCAAAAAGCAGAAGCAGCCCTCCGCGAAGCAGAAGAAAAGTACCGCAACATTTATGAAAATGCTTTAAACGGCATTTTTCAAACTGCTGCTGACGGAAAATACATCAGCGCTAACCCTGCTTTAGCTCACCTCTACGGTTACGAATCGCCCGCAGAATTAATCGCAGCACAGCCGAATTTCAAGAACCAGCTTTACGTAAATCCCAACCGCCGCCGCGAATTTGCAGCGCTGATCGACGAGTGCGGGATACTGTCAAACTTTGAATCGGAAATTTACCGCAAAGATGGCAGCATTATCTGGATTTCCGAAAATTGTCGCGCTGTCTGCGATGAAGCGGGAAATCTACTTTACTACGAAGGTTTTATTAAAGATATTAGTGATAACAAACAAGCGGAAATCAAAATGCAGCAGGCGAAAGAAGCGGCCGAAGCAGCCAACAAAGCTAAGAGTACCTTTCTCGCCAACATGAGCCACGAATTGCGATCGCCCCTGAACGCAGTTATCGGCTTTGCTCAAGTCATGATCCGCAGTAAAAATCTGTCTCCCGAAAATCAAGAAGATGTCGGAATTATCCTGCGGAGCGGCGAACATTTGCTGGCTTTAATCAACCAAGTTTTAGACTTGTCAAAAATCGAAGCCGGACGCACTACAATTAATGAAAAAAGTTTCGATTTATACCGGCTGCTCGACGATTTAGAAGATATGTTTGCTCTAAAATGTGAGGAAAAAGGCTTGCAATTAATGTTCGATCGGGACGGCGAAGTTCCCCATTACATTTCCACCGATGAAGTGAAATTGCGTCAAGTCTTAATTAATTTGCTCAACAATGCAATTAAATTTACTTCTCAAGGTGGAGTTTCGGTACAAGTCAAAGGAGGAAGGCGGAAGCTACACAAAAACAGCGCTGACCAATTGCCCGGCCGCTACTCGCTCCATTTTGAAGTTCAAGATACTGGTGCAGGCATTGCTGCTGAAGAAATCCATCAGTTGTTTGAAGCATTTGTGCAGACAACAACGGGTAAAGATTCTCAGGAAGGCACGGGTTTAGGTTTAGCGATCAGCCGCCAGTTCGTGCAATTGATGGGAGGTGAAATTACGGTTAGCAGCGAACTCGGAAAGGGTACACTATTTCAGTTTGACATCCAAGTTCATCTGGTTGAAGCTGCCGATATTGAAAGCAAAAAAGCTCAACGTCGAGTTGTTGCCCTCGAACCGAATCAGCCGAGTTACCGCTTGCTAATTGTGGACGACAAACCTTTGAACCGTCAACTGTTGGTAAAACTTCTGAGTCCGCTCGGATTTGAGTTGAGAGAAGCGAATAACGGTCAAGAAGCGGTGGATATTTTTATGGAGTGGGAACCGCATCTGATTTGGATGGACATGAGAATGCCCGTGATGGACGGGTACGAGGCAACGAAACAAATTAAAACTACAACTGGCGGGCAAGCAACGGCGATTGTGGCCCTGACTGCTAGCGTTTTGGAGGAAGAACGGGCGGTGATTCTTTCGGCGGGTTGCGATGATTTTATGCGGAAACCGTTCCGAGAAGAGGATATCTTTGCAGCAATGGGGAAACATTTAGGAGTAAGCTATATTTATGAAGATCCAACAGCAGTCAGTGTGGCAGGTGTAGGCGAGTCCAGTCATGAGGCGCTGACACCGGAGGAGCTCGCCTCTCTTTCTCCCGACTGGAGGACTCAATTCAAGCAAAATATTTTGAGTGTGGACATGGAGGCGATCGCCAGTTCGATCGCACAAATCCACACTGTCAACCCCTCTCTGGCTGGCACGCTTCAAGATTGCATTAATAATTTTGAATACGACAAGATTTTGAACGTAATCGAACGCAGTGAAAACCCGTAACTACCGATGAATTCAACTTTACCGAACACCAATCGAGCTAATATTTTAGTAGTGGACGACACGCCACAAAACCTGCGGCTGCTGGCCGGAATTTTGAGCGAAAAAGGTTATCAAGTTCGCCCGGTTCCCAACGGCAAGCTAGCACTGTCTGCCGCTCAAAAAATGCCCCCGGATCTAGTGCTGCTGGATATTATGATGCCGGAGATGGATGGCTATGAAGTTTGTCAGCGGCTCAAAGATTCTGAAGTAACAAAAGACATTCCGGTAATTTTCATCAGTGCGATTAACGACGTGATGGATAAAGTTAAAGCTTTTGGAGTTGGGGGAGTGGACTTTATTACCAAACCGTTTCAGGTTGAAGAAGTTTTAGCCAGGATTGAAACTCATTTAAAAATTTGTTCGCTGCAGCAAAGTTTGCAAGAAAAAAATCAAGATTTAGCAACTGCTATCTACCAACTGCAAGCCACCCAAGAGCATTTGATTCAATCGGAAAAAATGGCCGCACTGGGACAACTGATTGCCGGCATTGCCCACGAAATCAATACCCCCCTGGGCATTATAGGTTCCTCTATTGATAATATCGCTAATTTTTGGGACGATAATTTAGCAAAAATGCCTCAATTTTTTCAACAACTTTCTGAAGAAACCCAAGCTTATTTTTTAACTTTACTCTACAGGTCTACCCATCAAGAAACGTTATTTACCAGCAGAGAGAAGCGAAAAATTAAGCAGCAGTTGACTAACGATTTGATTGCAGGCTCTGTTGAAAATGCTGAGGAAATTGCGGATAGTTTAGTTGATATGGAAATTTACGATAACATAGAACAATTGTTGCCGCTTTTTAAATTGCCGGATTGGGAAGTGGTTTTCAATACTGCTTACCAGTTTGCGAGCTTTAAGAAAAGTATTAGCCTGATCCAAAGAGCGACAGCCAAGTCTGGAAAAGTAGTATTTGCCTTGAAAAGCTACGCTCATTTCGATAGCAAGCAAGAAAAAGTCCAGGCGAACGTGCACGAGGGCATTGAAACGGTGTTAACCCTTTATCAAAATCAACTGAAACACGGTATAGAAGTAGTTAAAAATTATGGGGATATACCGAAAATTATGTGCTATCCCGATGACTTAAATCAAGTTTGGACTAATCTCATTCACAATGCCCTGCAAGCAATGGATTATAAAGGTATTTTGACCCTCGAAACTCAGCAGCAAGAGGCAAATATTGTCCTGAAATTTACTGATGACGGCAAAGGTATTCCCCCAGAAGTTATTCCCAAAATTTTTCAGCCATTTTTTACGACTAAATCTGCGGGCGAAGGTAGCGGTTTGGGATTGGATATTGTGAGAAAAATTGTTGAAAAACATGACGGCACAATTGCTGTAGAGTCTGTACCGGGGCAGACAACCTTTACAGTGTCGCTGCCAATCTATAGCACTTCGAGCGTAAGATGAGGTACGCTGGATCGTTGGTAATGGGTAATTGGGAAAAAGGGAATTGGTAATTGCGGATTGGTAATTGCGGATTGCGGATTTTGCTTCACCCATTACCATTACCCATTACCCATTACCCATTACCCATTACCCATTACCAGACATACCTCACCGCTCTTGAGACTCGGCTATATTAAACAAAACTTACACCCGTTAAAAAAAATCCCACTCTCAGCAAGCTCCGAACCCCGATACTCATTAGTGATGCCCAATCGAAAATCCCCAATGCTCCCATGCGAAAATGGTATTACCCGCAGGGGCTGATTCCCGGTAGCGCAAGTGGCTGTCTCGCTGACAAACATAAGATTTATTGCGATAAACCGGGTTTCTTTTCGGAAGTCCTCTTAAAATAAGATAGGGGGCAGATATCGTGCATCCTCGCCCGAAATCAATAAAATAGATGCAAGTCATGTCGGTAAACCCGCTAAAATAAAAGCAGAGAGCAAAAGATGAATAAGCCTGTAATTCTTTGCGTTGATGATGAACCGGATATCTTGAATACTCTCAAGATGCAGCTCAAGAATGAATTTAAAGATGATTATTTTTACGAATTAGCTGAAAGTGGTGATGAAGCTTTAGATTTACTTGAGGATTTTGAAGAAGAAGCTCAGGTAATTGTGGTTGTTTCTGATTGGCTGATGCCGGGAATCAAAGGTGACGAACTTTTAATTAAAGTTCACCAAAAATATCCTAAAATTATTAAGGTGATGTTGACGGGACAAGCGGATGCAGCGGCAGTCGATCGGGCAGTACAAGAAGCCGATTTATACTGCTGTTTGTACAAACCGTGGAAGAGCAAAGACTTAATAGAAACTATAAAATCGGGGCTGGCTAAGTTATGAAAAAACCTGTGATTGTTTGTATAGATGACGAACCAGATGTTTTGAACAGTTTAAAGATTGAACTGAAAAAGGCGATCGGCGATCGGTGTATTATTGAAACGGCGGAAGGGGGGGAAGATGCTTTAGAGTTGCTGTCTGATTTGCAGGCCGATGAATACGAGATTGCTTTGGTGCTTTCCGATTATATCATGCCGGATATTAAAGGGGATGAACTGCTCAAACGAATTCACGAACGCTCGCCGGATACGCTGACTATTATGCTGACGGGACAAGCTGATTTGGAAGCTCTGAGCAATGCGATAAAGTATGCTAAATTGTACCGTTATATCCCTAAACCTTGGCAAAATGAAGACTTAAAATTAACGGTAGTAGAAGCAGTTCACAGTTACTTGCAAGACCAAAAGTTAACAGATGAAATCCTGAAGCGGCAAGAAGTAAACGAGGAGTTGAAGCTAGCAAATGAGGCGCTGTCGGCGAGTGAAAGCCGCCTGAATCAATTTTTAGCAGCTTTGCCAGTGGGGGTATCTGTTTACAATCCTGACGGTTCGATCGCCTATTTCAACCACACAGCGCGGGAATTGCTGGGTGCAGACACGATCCCGGAAAGCACAGCGGAACAATTAGCTGCAACTTATCAACTTTATGTTGCCAATACTGATGAGCTTTACCCGCCGGATAATCTGCCAATTTTGCGCGCGCTGAAAGGAGAATTTGTCAAGGTTGACGATGTAGAAATCCGTCAAGATGGCAGAATAATTGCGATCGAGATCAATACTACGCCGATTTTTGACGCTAGCGGAAATATTGTTTACGCGATCGCAGCTTTTCAAGATATTAGCGATCGCAAACAAGCCGAAAAAATACTAGCAGATTACCAGCACACCTTAGAAACCCAAATTGACGAACGCACAGAACAACTGCAACAAGCCGCATTAGCTGCTGAATCAGCAAACAAAGCTAAAAGCACGTTTCTGGCCAATATGAGCCATGAATTGCGCACCCCTCTCAATTCCATACTCGGATTTGCGCAAATCATGGAACCCAGCCCAAATCTTACCGTCGAAAACCGAGACAATCTGAGTATTATTCGCCGCAGCGGCGAACACTTGCTGGCCCTGATCAATGAAGTCTTAGACTTGTCAAAAATCGAAGCTGGGCGGATGATGATCGACCCGAAAGACTTCGACCTCTACCGCTTGCTTGACGACTTGCAAGATATGTTTTTACTGCGGGCACAAAATCAAGAATTGCAGTTGATTTTCCAGCGCGACGATAACCTTCCCCAGTACGTGCGAACCGATGACATTAAACTGCGACAAGTGCTAATAAATCTCCTCAGCAATGCGATTAAATTCACGCCAACAGGTGCGATTATATTAAGAGTAAGAAAATTAGAAACTTCGGGAATTGTTGATTTAGTGGCGAGTCCAACAGCTTGCTTTGATACTACAAAAACTATTAGGGAGTTTTCGAGCGATCGCAGTGAGTTTGCAACAGTTGAATTGAGGGACGAGGCAGATGATTTAACTCGGGAGCGGGTGGTTTTCCTTCAGTTTGAAATTGAAGATACAGGAGTTGGCATTGCTCCGGAAGAATTGGGCAATGTTTTTAAGGCATTTGTGCAAACAGCTTCCGGTCAAAAAACTCAGAAAGGCACGGGTTTAGGATTGACGATCAGCCGTCAATTTGTCCGCCTGATGGGAGGAGAAATCGTGGTAGAAAGTGAACGGGAAGTCGGCACTACTTTTAAATTTGAGATTCCAGTCGGCGTGGCTGATGCGGATGATATTCCCGCCCCGCAAATTCACCGCGAAGTTACTGGGTTGGAACCAAATCAACCGTGCTACCGGATTTTAATTGTGGACGATCGCGAAGACAACCGCCAACTTTTAGTCAAAATGCTTTCCCCCTTGGGTTTCAAGCTGCAACAAGCAGCCAACGGCAGCGAAGCAGTTGAAATCTGGGAAAATTGGCACCCGCACATAATTTTGATGGATGTGCGAATGCCAGTGATGGACGGCTACGAAGCTACTAAAGAAATTAGGGACAGAATACAGCAGAGAGAGCAAGAGCAGCAAGGAAGCGGGGAAATCAATATGGACCATCAAGAATCCCCGATTCCGAAGATTATTGCTTTGACAGCCAGTACAATTGAAGGGAGGCGATCGTTTGCTTTATTGGTCGGCTGCGACGATTTTATTAGCAAACCATTCCGCAAAACTGATATATTTGATACCCTCAACAAACATTTGGGTGTGAAGTATCTCTACTCTAACCCAACGGACATGACCTCAACAGGCGATCGCCACAATCAATCTGACTCACCCTCTAATGCTGCGCTTGCTTATTTACCCACACTTCCCGCAGAATGGATAGATAACATGAGGCAGGTAATCCGCAGTGCTGATTTTGACTTAATTGCGATGACAATCGAGGAATTAAGGGATGCTCATCCTGAATTTGCCGAAATCCTTCAGGGTCATCTCGATAATTTTGATTACCAGAAAATTCTCAATTTAATTGCCGAGGCGGAGGAATCAGATCGTGGAGATGAAGGCGGAACAAACTGAAAACTATCAAGCAGATATTTTAGTGGTTGACGATACGCCAGATAATCTGCGTTTGTTGATTAGAATTTTGCAGAAAAAGGGCTATAAAGTTCGACCTGTTACTAATGGTTTTTCGGCCCTAGATGCGATTCAATCGAGCGCACCAGATTTGATTTTGCTCGATATTATGATGCCGGATATTAACGGCTACGAACTGTGTAAAAAATTGAAATTACAACCGCAATTTAGGGAAATACCCATCATTTTTATCAGCGCGCTAGAAGAAGGAATAGATAAGGCACAAGCTTTTGAAGTGGGCGGAGCCGATTATATCACAAAACCTTTTCAGTTGAAAGAAGTATTGGCGCGAGTGAGCAATCAGCTTACTGTGCGTTCCTTGCAAATGCAATTGCAAGAAAAAAATCAAAAGTTGACCGATCAAAATGTTCAGTTGCACCAGGAAATTGCCGAACGCCGGCAGGTTGAAATGGAAACGAGGTTGCTGCTGGAGGCAACTCAAGCTATTAGCAAATCTGAGGATTTTGAGTCGGCTATAGATGTGATTTTAGGTTTAATTTGCCAAACTATTGAATGGAATCTCGGCGAAGCTTGGATTCCTAGCAGTGACGGCGTTTTAAGATGCGCTAAAGGCAGGTACGTCAGCGACTCGAGTTTTGCCCAATTCCAAAAGGCAAGTTGGCAGCTAACTTTTCCTCCCGGTGCGGGACTCCCGGGGAGAATTTGGCAGTCGCAGCAGTTTGAATGGATCGAGGATGTTTCTACTGCACCGGAACAAGTTTTTTTGCGATCGGAAATTGCGGTGAATGTGGGATTGAAAGCGGCTTTTGGTTTGCCAATTGTGGCGGACAAGCAAGTTTTAGCGGTTTTGATTTTTTATCGCCAGAAAGTTCTGGAAGCTCAGCCGCGGTTGTTGGAATTGGTGAATGCAGTTGCTACGCAGCTCGGTTCGCTGATTCAGCGGAAACAAGCTGAAGCCGCGCTGAAATTGCAGCAAGAGCAAACAGAGAAATTGCTGCTGAATATTTTACCGAAACCTATTGCTGAGCGCTTGCAAAAAGAGCAAAAGCTGATAGCGGAGCATTTTGATGAGGTGACGGTATTGTTTGCTGATTTGGTGGGTTTTACAGAGTTTTCGGCTCACAAAAGTCCGACGCAGTTGGTAGAAATTTTGAACGCGATTTTCTCGGAGTTCGATCGGTTGTCTGAGTTGCACGGGTTGGAAAAGATTAAGACGATTGGGGATGCTTACATGGTGGTAGGGGGTTTGCCGACTTCAAGGCAGGATCACTCTGAGGCGATCGCACTTTTAGCTTTGGAGATGCAGGCAGCTTTGAGAAATTTTAATGTCAAAATAGGAGAAAGTTTTGAATTGCGGATCGGAATTCACAGCGGTTCGGTGGTGGCGGGCATTATTGGGATTAGCAAATTTAGCTATGATTTGTGGGGCGATACTGTGAATGTTGCTTCGCGGATGGAGTCGAACGGATTGCCGGGTAAAATTCAAGTGACGGCGCCGACTTACGAGCGTCTGAAAGAGCAGTTTATTTTTGAAGAACGGGGTAAAATAGCGGTTAAAGGTAAAGGAACAATGCTGACTTACTGGTTGATTGAAGAACAAATAAAATTTTGATGAGTTTGAGAGGTCAATTTCAATTAATATTAAAATTAGATCGAATTTGCACTTTCTGGAGGGCTAATCTGCATGCAAACAGTTGAAACAAAATCGCCGGCTGGGTTGAAAAGAGTCCTAGTTATTTTAATATCACTGGTAGCGGTAGCGGTACTGTCGATCGCTACTTTTATCCTAATTCCCGGAGAAAAAACCGTGTTTGCTGGAAAAAGACCTGCCAATATCGGCATTGTGTCGGGAAAACTCGCCGCGTGCCCTGCTTCGCCCAACTGCGTCAGCAGCTTCAGTCAAGATGCCGAACACCAGATTGAGCCTTTGGCTTACACTTCGTCGGCGAAAGAAGCAATGGCCAAGCTCTTCGGGGCGATCGAGTCCTCTGCAAAAACTAAAATTATCACCGCCACTGATAATTACCTGTATGCGGAGTTTACCAGTGCTTTGATGGGTTTTGTCGATGACGTGGAATTTTTGGTAGATGATGCAGCAAAAGTCATCCACGTGCGATCGGCTTCCCGTCTGGGAGAGTCTGATTTAGGAGTCAACCGCAGCCGGATAGAAACTATCAGAACTCAACTCAATCAACTCTGAACTTAAAATTTCTAGCTTTCCCGAAGCCCCTCTCCCGCAAGATGAGGGGCTGGGATTTTTGTGTAACACTATGTAATGTTTATTTCTAACCACCTACTTAACAATTATTAACAGTAGGGACACGGTAATGGCGTGTCCGGCGCGGGGAGTAGGACACGCCATTGCCGTGTCCCTACGGTTCGCTTTGACTTTTAATAATTGGTATGAGATTGAGGGTGGTAAAGTTTTACAACCTTTAAAATAGCTAAGCGCGCTAGCACAAAAGAAGAGAAGGGGCAGTATTCCTCTAGTATTAAACACCCTAAATTATACACTTCTGACTTTAGGGAGAGGGAAGTCAACCAATTAATTTCTACTATTAATTTAAGTAGAGCAACGAGGAAAAAACACATGGCACTTCAAAAATTAGCTGAATTTTATCCGAATTACCAGGAAGAAATTTTTGCTGGAGACGACATCAAGGGATTTGATGTTTATGCCGGCGACTCTGATGAAAAAGTGGGCACCGTTTATGATGCTTTGGTTGATGAAACAGGCCGTTTTCGCTATCTGGTAATTGATACCGGTATTTGGATTTTTGGCAAAAAAGTATTGCTGCCGATCGGCTCGGCCCGCTTCGACTACGGAGCCCGTCGCGTCTACGCAACAGGCCTTCGCAGCAAAGCTCAAGCAGAACAACTGCCGGCTTACAATGAATTAGAACCATTAGATTACGATCGCGAAGAACAGGTAAGAGGCGTCTACCGCAATCAAGGCACAGCAGCAGCAAGCACAGCAGCAGCAAGCACAGCAACTCCTGCTAGCTACGATCGCAGCAACTACAGCTACGATATGGATCGCCCCCTCTACGAAACCAACGAACAGAACCACCAAAATCTCAAGCTTTATGAAGAACGCTTGATTGCCAACAAACAGCGCGCCAAAACAGGCGAAGTAGCAGTTGGTAAGCGCGTGGAAACTGAAACAGCAAGAGCTTCAGTTCCCATTGAAAAAGAACGAGTTGTAATCGAGCGAGTAACACCTGTAGAAGCGGGTAGAGTAGTTTCTGTCGGTGAAGCTGACTTCCAATCAGGGGAAGTTGCACGCATGGAAGTCTACGAAGAAACGGCTGACATTCACAAGGAAGCCTACGTGCGCGAAGAAGTCAACGTCAAGAAAGAAGTTGTTCGCAGCACGGTTGACGCCGAAGAAACCTTGCGCCGTGAAGAATTAGACATTAAGACCGATGGAACTCCGGTTGTAGATAATAAAACTATCTAAACCAACCGCAGGAGGTATTGAATAGGAATTGCGCATTAATGACATAATTCTGTCAGCGCGCAGGTTTGAATTGTGGCATCGCGCAATTCCTAGATGCAGACGGCGGTTGAAACCGCGTCTACAAAAACTTTCGTCCGCGGCTCGACGCTCGCGAAGCCGAACGTCCTCCGCGGACCCAAGAAGATAACGTAATTTTAACCGCCCACTCGGAAACCCGCTATACAAGCGGGTGCAAGTTTGTATAAACCGGGTTTCAACCAGGTCTTATTAGCAGGAAAGTTTAAAAAATGAACGGTCAAGCATCAGCCGCAAAAATAGCAACTGCCCAATCAATGACCCGTCTCAACCGGGTGCCGGAAAAAGTCAGAACTAAGCTAAAAAGTTTTACCGTCAAAGATAACCAAGATCACTTGGTAGGCAAAATTAAAGATGTCTATTTTGATGCTAACGGTCAGCTAAACTTTGTGGTGGCAGGGCTAGGGAGCGAAAATCGCCGCATCTTTTTAGTAAGTATTAAGCTGCTCAAAAAAGTGGATTATCACCAAAAAGCGCTGTATGTAAGTATTAATTCGGAACAAGTCGATCGGCTGCCGGGAATTTCGGCAAATGGCGAGCCTCAGTCTTGGAAAAATCCCTCTGAACAGCTTAGTGAAGCGAGCAACAGCGAGTCAACTCATCCCTCAACAGTTATGTCAAATCTAACAGATGCCGATCGCACAAATGAAAATTTGGATACTGATGAGCATGAGGAAAACTTGGATATTGTCGATCGAGAAGTAATTCGCCTGCTAGAAGAACGATTGGTGATCAATCGCAGCAAGCGCAAAGTCGGCGAAGTCATTGTCCGCAAAGAAATTGAAACTCGGATGGTACAAGTGCCGATCCAGTGGGAAAAGTTGATTGTCGAACAAGTCGGCGACGATCCGAAGGTGTTGGCCGAAATAGATTTGGGCGAGGGAAACATTACTGGTATAGATTTGACTGAGATTAAGAGCGATCGCCAGGAACCGACTGTTAAGGCTGAATTTACCTCGGTGCAGAAAGCTAGCAAAATCTTAAATGCGATCGCCTCTCAACCCCGCCACGGTTGCGTCAAAGTCCGCCTAGAAATAGTTTTGGAAGACAAGCAACTTGAGGATACGTACCAAAAATGGATGACCCAAAGCCACTCTGATAGTTAAACTGTTCGTCCTTTTCGCTGTGGACTTTAGCTATTACAGTCCTGGACCCAACTGTCACATTAAATAAAAGTACAAATAAAAGTACGTAGTTGCGCTTTAGCGCTATCTTATATATAATATAGCGCTAAAGCGCAACTACGTACCTATTGGGAAATTTCATGGCCATCTACTAAGATCGATCGTGTTCGGTAAATTAACCGTAATTTTGGTAGGGGCGCGTTCACCAATATCTATAATATAAACCCGAGCTCCGTCAACCTGCCCCGGTCGGGATATTTAATTTTTGAGCGATCGGCATCTAGACAAGATTGTACCGAATTGCGGTAAGATTGTCGTGGTCAAATTTAGAAGTATTTGAAAATGCCCAGCACCATCTCCGACATTAATGTAAAAACGATCGCAGGCGCAGACAAGCAGCTAGGAGAGTACGCTGGCAAGGTACTCTTGATAGTTAACGTAGCTTCTCAATGCGGCTATACACCTCAATACAAAGGACTCGAGGAATTGAGCCAGAAGTACGGCGCTGCGGGCCTTTGCGTGTTAGGATTTCCCTGCAACGACTTCGGAGCTCAAGAACCCGGAAGTAACGCAGAAATCGTCAATTTCTGCACTACAAAATACGGCGTCAGCTTTGAATTATTTGACAAAGTACGGGCTAAAGGCAGCCAGCAGCACCCGCTGTACGCTAAGCTTACGAATGCAGTCGATCCCAAGGGCGAGGTTTCGTGGAATTTTGAGAAATTCTTAGTTAGCAAACAAGGTGAAGTGGTTGCCCGATTCCGCAGCAGCGTGGGCCCTGATTCGCCAGAACTGATCGCTGCGATTGAGCGAGAATTGGCAAAATAAGAAGTTCGGCAACCGATTTCAGTTGACAGTTGACAGTTGACAGTTGACAGTTATTGTAGGGTGCATCAGGACTGAATGTTTTGCATACAGACTAACAATTTTTCCCCGCTGGGCACCCTACGATTAGTTAGCTGGTTTTTGTCTTCTCTTCCCCATTGTTGACAAGTTATTGTAGGGTGCGTCAGGGCTGAATGTTTTGCATACAGACTAACACTTTTCCCCCGCTGGGCACCCTACGATTAGTTACCTGTTTTTTTCTTCTCTTCCCCATTGTTGACAAGCAATCAGCAATTAACAAATGCCGGTGATTGGATTTAATAGGAGAAAGTTTTAAGTTAATGGAAAATACATCGGGATTAGATTTAGCTGTAGGTTTACTTGCCTTCGCGATTCTGGGAGGCGGGCTGGCAATGCTATTTGTAGGTATGGCATCGTTCCCTAAAGAAAAATAACCATAATTGAGATTATGTCCTCACGATCAAACTTAAAATTGGTTCGCCTCCGCGGACTTGGGTCCTCCAATTTCTCTGAGGACTGAAGTCCTCACGATCGAACTCGGGATAAATCTCACAGCATCCAATTTTAACATTCGCAATTGACAATCATGCAAACTACCGAAAGCACCGTCAAAATTGTCCTCGCGCCGGGGAACTTGCGCCGCGTGCACCATATCGCTTTAAACGTGCGAGACATGAAAGCTTCCCGCCACTTCTACGGTACAATTCTCGGCTTGCACGAACTCACAGGTGCAGAAATTCCCGCAAGTTTAACAGAAATGGTCGCGGATGGTAAAGTTGCTAATTTCATCACTCCAGACGGGACTGTGATTGACTTATTTTGGCAGCCAGATTTGGAACCGCCAAACCCAGATCCCGAGAAAGCTTTTACTCGCGCCAACCACTTGGCCTTCGATATCGATCGCGATTTGTTCGATCGCGCTCTGGAAGTGCTAAAGTCAAATCAAATTGCGATCGACAGCGGCCCGGTAACGCGCGCTACAGGACGCGGCATTTACTTTTACGATCCCGACGGATTTATCATCGAAATCCGCTGCGATGCAGTTTAAACAGTCGCTATTGCCCTGGCGGTGGGCGGCGTAGCATCCTACAGGCGCAAGTTATTTTACTTTCCGTCTTTGCTAATAGGTTGCTTCGGCCAAGTAAACCTAAAAGTTGCTCCCTCACCTTCAGCAGATTCCAGAGAAATAGTACCACCTTGACCTTCGACAATTTTCTTCACCAGCGACAAACCAATGCCAGTATTTTCAACTTTATCGCGAGCTTCCAAGGTCTGAAAAATCACAAAAACTTTATCGTGATATTGAGGAGCAATTCCCGGCCCGTCATCGGCTACAGCAAACTCGTAAACAGTCTCTAACTCTTTAACCGATATGTTTACGTGACCGGATTCACCTCGATTGTGCTTGATGGCGTTGCTAATTAAATTAGCAAAAACCTGCTGCAACGGCAATCTTTCGGTCACAAAAGTTGGCATTCCCGGTTCAACTTTCACCTCAAATCCCGACGGCGGCGCCAACGAATCAATAATTTCTGCTAATAACTTCTCAACTTTTACCGTTTCTGAAGCTACTTGAATGCGTCCGACGCGGGAATATAGCAGCAGTCCCTCAATCAATGCTTCCATCCTGTGAACTCTGCCGCGCAGCAGGTTCATTTGGTGCACAGTATCCTCTGTCATCGCGTCGCTGAGGTCTTCTTCTATCCAACTGCTGAGATTTGCGATCGCCCTGAGCGGCGCTTTCAAATCGTGAGAAACTACATAAGCAAACTGGTCTAATTCTTGATTCCGCTTTCTCAAAATACTCGTCGTTTGAGCCAGCGTCTGCGCCGTCCAACTCAATTCTTGAGCGCGCAACCGCAGCGATTCCTCAGCTTGTTTGCGATCCCTAATATCTTCTACCACACCCATCAGAAATTGAGTGCCATTTTCTTCTCGCAGCAGCGAAACCGTCAAGTTTGCCCACACCAACTCTCCGTCTTTGCGGATGTAGCGCTTTTCCAGAGAGAAATTTTCAATTTCTCCTGCTAATAATTGGCGCACAAGTTCCAGTTCGCTTGCCAAATCTCCGGGCCAAGTAATCTCCTGAAATCTTTTTTCCATCAATTCTTGGCGGCTGTAGCCCAAAATTTCGCAAAGTTTTTGATTGACTAACAGCAGCTTGCCATCGACACTCGCTTGGGCCATGCCGACTGCCGCCTGCTCAAAAGTAGCGCGAAACCGCTGCGCGCTTTGGGCTAAAGCAATTTCTGAGCGCTTGCGATCGCTAATATCGTTGCTGATTTCCAAAATAGCCACCGGTTGATCTCGATCGTCGTATTGCAAAGTCCACCGGCTTGCCACCATTATTTTTGTGCCGTCTTTCTTGGTGCGCACCAGTTCCCCTTGCCAAGAGCCCCGCTCGAAAAACACTTTTTGAATGGTCTCAAAAGGCTGCGTCCATTCTGTTTGCAAAAGCTCGTGAATATTTTTGTCGGTTGCTTGCGACTTCCGCCACCCGTAGAGCCACTTTGCTCCCAAATTCCAATAAGAAATCACCCAGTTTAAGTCGAGTACCGCGATCGTATCGTTCGCCAAATCCAGCATTTGCGCTTGCTTTCGCAGAGTTTCCTCAGCTTGTTTCCGTCCTCTAGCATCGCGGCAAATCGCAATAAACAAGTGTTGATTTGCCAGACGCATCTCGCTGAGGGCCAACTCCATCGGAAACTTGCTTCCGTCGCTGCGAACTCCCACTGTTTCCTGTTGGTAAGTCTTCAGCTTAGCATCGGGATTTAACATAAAATATTCGATCGAATAATCCCCCGCACTGCTGTACGGCTGCGGTTGAGCTATCAGCCCGCGCAGGTTCGAGCCAATTACGCGATCGGCTCGAAGGCCAAAAATCTTTTCTGCTGCCGCATTAAAAGACTCAATATTTCCCCGTTCGTCCAAAGTAATAATCCCGTCAGCCGCATTATCTACCACAGCTTGAATGCGAGTTTTACTTTCTTCCAAGCCCGCTTGCCGCTTCCTCAATTCCTTCTCTAAACTATCAAATAAATACCAGGAAGCCCCGGCACCCAAACAGCCGACAAGCAAACCAGCAACTTGCACGAAATTAGTTAAATCTACCAACTCCCGTATTTGCCGCTCTACAGCGTTCTGGTAGGCTTCGCCGGCATCAGCAAACGCATCTATTTTTTCGCGCAGCTTATCCATCTTCAATTTGCCTTTAGCGAACACCTGAATTGTTGCCGGCGACTGCACGCTTGTTGCGGAACTGTCGAGCTGATTCAAAGTATTTTGCAAAAAAATTATTTGCTGTTCGGTACTTTTTTTAATTTCTTCAAATCTCTGAGCTTGCAGTTGATTTTCTGCCACCGAAACCTTGAGTTTAGCCAGCAGCGGAGGCAAACTCTTCTTTGCTTCTAAGTAGGGTTCTAGAAATTCGCGGCGCTTCGTCAACCCGTAACCCCGAATGCCCGTTTCCGCATCCACCACCGTGGTTAACAAGCGGTTAGTTTCCTGAAGTATTGCCTTATTAGTATCTGCTCGCCTTCTTCTCTGTAGGGTACTATCCCGGAGCCCTGCAATTGCTATAAGCGAAGCAAACAGACAAATCACGGGGATAGCAACGATAACTGTTCCCCGCTGGCGAATTGGTCGGTCTGTCCATACAAATTGGAGGCAGCGATCGAGCAAATACTTCACGGATATTGAAGGAGAAAGTTTGCTGCCAGTATATCGCTTTTTGGCAATTTATGCTAGGGATAAGTTCGTTTTTTTTGGTTTGGCATCGCCAGGGACTAACCGTGGAAACTAGATTAGGCCCTTGCGATCGCTAGCTACTGACAGTGACAGCAGATTTTTTAGCAAGCTTTTTAAGCGGAGGCAAGGAGAACGAAAGGCGTTTTTTCGGCAGCGAGACAGCAGGCGAATCAGAAAGAGTTGTTTCTACTTTACTTTCGTTTTCGCCTGCTGCTTTTGCTTTCAAACTAGAGTCTGTTTCGCAAGCGTTCTGAACTGTGGGAACTACAGTCCATCTGCCTGTAACGGGATCGCGATAAGAAGTGAAAGGATTTGTTTTTAGCGGTTGACTGCAAGGTTTAATCATGTAGATGCACTCCTGTGATTTTGATAACTTGCGCACTGATGAAGGCCCCATTGCTATGGGGCCAGTAGAGGCGGCAGTGTGCAGGCAAAAAGCAGAATTGTGTTTCTGCGTCCAGAGACGTTTGATAATTCCTGATTTCCTGTTAACTTTTGCCTTCTACTGGTTAGCGACCCTAGCATTAGTTTTACCAAATTGCCTTTCTAGAAGCAACCCCCCACCCCCCGTTAATCAGGTTGAGGTGCGACTTTTGAATGCAGCGAGGCGCTATACCCTGTCTGCGACACAAGTTTGGGATAATACAGGTATTCTAGGCTGGAAAAAAATGCTAATTTGCGATCGGTAACAGAGGTCGATCGCGATCGGTGTCACAATTAACGGGGAATTGGTCAAACAGGTCATTGGTCAGTAGTCAGTAGTCATTGGTCAAACAGGTCATTGGTCATTAGTCATTGGTTATTGGTAATGGCGAATTGGTAATGGCGAATTATTATTGCATCTTTCACCAATCCGTTAAATCCGTTAAATTCCCATCGCGCGATCGTTGCCTTCTTCCTTCTTCCTAGTGACTGATGACTAATGACGGCGGACGTTCGCGAGCTCTTGCGTGCTCGCCAAACATGACCAATGACTAATGACTAATGACCAATTACCAATTACCAATTACCAATTACCAATTACCAATTACCAATTACCAATTACCAATGACTACTGACTAATATCTACTTTAACCTTTAATTGAACAGTAAAAGTAGAGCCAACACCCAACTGACTCTCAACAATAATATCGCCGCCCATCATCTGACAAAACAAGCGGCTGATCGCCAATCCCAAACCAGTGCCGCCGTACTTGCGAGTAGTCGAAGCATCCCCTTGCATAAAAGGTTGAAACAAACCCTGCTGCTGCCCAGCAGACATTCCAATCCCCGTATCAGATACCTGCAAATAAATCCAATCGCTGCCGCCTGCTGGTTCGCGAGTGGCGCGGAGGATCACCGTTCCACCTTCGGTAAACTTCAGGGCATTCGAGAGCAAATTGAACAGAATTTGCCGGACTTTAGTCAAATCTGCATACATCACTCCCAAATTGGGAGAGCAAGAAACTTGCAATTGATTGTGATTTTTTTCGGCCAAAGGGTACAAAATTGCAACGACTTCTTCTATTAAATTACCGAGATCGAATTCTTCTAAGTAAAGCTCCATCCGACCGGCTTCTATCTTAGAAAGGTCGAGAATATCGTTAATTAAAGTCAGCAAGTGTTTGCCGGCGTTATGAATTTTTTGGGTATCGGGAATGATGTCTTCGAGTCCCGATTCCAGTGCTTCTTCTTCTAGCATTTCGCTGTAACCGATAATCGCGTTGAGCGGCGTCCGCAGCTCGTGGCTCATATTGGCTAAAAAAGTGCTTTTAGCTCTGGAAGCTGCTTCTGCTTTGTGCAAGGCTTCTTGCAAGGCTATTTCGGCTCTTTTGCGCTCGGCAATTTCGATGCGGAGCAGTTTATTGGTGGCGGTGAGTTGAGCGGTGCGCTGATCGACGGTCATTTCTAGCTGCGCTTTGGCTTTGGAGAGTGCTTCCTGAGCCCGCTGGCGTTCAAATCCTTCGATCGCCAGCGCGACCAAATTTGCTAAAGAATCGGCGAAGGTGCGCTCCTCCAGAGCCCACTGGCGGGGCGCGCCGATATGTTCCAGAGAGAGGATGCCGACGATCTGGCCGCCGAGCCTAATTGCTACATTTAAGATCGATGAATTTGGCTTGTTCTTATTCGGCAGCACAGCGGAATGTTCGCCTATCGATGATAAGTGGCACAAATTTGTTTCGATCGAGTTTTGAGTGTTGGGCGCGGGTTCTAAACCGTTGTCCTCAGCTAAGTTTTCGCCCGGTGCGTCGCCTTCGATATCTAAAATTGAAAATTTTAAATCGCTTGCCGATATGGACTGGCGGCTCAAATGATTCTCGTGAGTGCGATCGTACAAGTCGAGACAAACTAATTTGAGGTTGGGGATTTTAAATTTAGAAGGATTGACCGACTCGTTTTCCTCTCGGGCGGCCGCCTCTGTATCGAGTGATTCTGTTTGGTTGCGGGCGATCGCTCTCTTGGTAAAATTTAGCTGGGGATCGATCGTCGGGTAACGAGTTCCAAATCTGACATGGTTGTAAAGCCAGACGCTGACTTTTTCCACCTCCAAAGTGCGGGCGGCCGCCTCAGTAATTTCGCGAATTCCCACATTCAGCGCACCGCTGTTGAGAGTCCTCTGCCGCCCTAGCTGCAACAAAGCCAGACTCTGGCGGCGGAGCCGCTTTTCGCTCTCTTGGAGGGTTTTTTCTGCTTCCTTGCGCTGGGTGAGGTCGTACAAGGCGCACAATGCCGTCGGCTGACCGTTAAACAGCAGGGACTGAACCGATATCGTCGCCCAGAAAGGGGTGCCGTCTGACTTTTTGCAGTAGAGTTCGTAGTTTTGCAGGTATCCGTCTTTGGCGAGGGCGTCGAGTACAAGCGGGCGATCGCTGGGGTTGAAGTAAAAGTCTGGGGTGCTGCTGCCGATCAATTTTTCTAGGGGTATGTTCAACAGAGAAGCCACTTGAGCGTTCGCATACAGAATTAAGCCGTCCGAGAGGCGAGAAACCAATACCGGAACCGGAGTGGCCGAGGCGATCGCCCGAAACTGCTCTTCGCTCGAACGCACTGCCAACTCAGCTTGAGAGAGCAAATGAGCTTCCATCGTATCCGAATGTTCGGTGTTAGTCTCCAGCAAGATTTCTAGATCGGCTTTTTCGCGCTTCAAGTTTTCAAGCTCCGCACTCAGTCGCTGAACGTCCAAAAGTAGCTGTTCTCTCGATGCTTCTTCCTGCATAGCAATTGACTGTTCGTAATTTTTAGTATGTGCTGAAGTTTTTTACGGTTTGGTGCTAACTTAACTATGACTTATTTGCATTAACTTCAGCCGCCCTCCTTCAGCTTCCCGGACGCTGGCGAGGGACTCACCTTTACCTTGTGCGATTTACTATTCCAATTCTAAGTGCAAGGAAGGCATCAGCCGCTGCAAGTTTTTCAGCGATTTTCCCTGCCAGGGTATCTGTTTAGAGCCTTTGACGGCGATTTGAATATTTTTTTGCTGGCGCACTTTGATGACAAATTTTGATACAATATTAATCCCTGAACTATTTAAAAATTCGAGTTTTCGCAAGTCTAGAGTAATCGTATTTGGCTTTGAGTCAGCCACTTCGTTGAGCAGATCGACGATCGGCGCGTATTCTTCCATCTGGCTGAGCCGGAACGAGCCGCAGCAGGTGACTGTTTGGGTAGCGCGATCGTACTCGATGGTGTAATCTTTGGTCTGAATATCCATACTTTTCTGGCGTTGTCGGTTGTGAGCGGTAAAGGGGCTTTGGCTCCGTCCGCGAGAATTGAGCGTCATTAGATTTTAGATTCGGGCCTTGGAGATTTTAGATTTACAAAGCAGCGCAGTGAATCAGCGAGCAGCAACTAGGGTCTAAAATTTTGGGCTGCCCGAGCCCGTGCGCGGCACGGTATCCGTTTTTGGGCGGGGTTCAGCCTGGCACGATCGAATGAAAGGCCGTTTGCATGAGTTTGTGTAACTTGCATTAGATCTACTGCCAACTGTACCATTGCCACAGGGCTGTTATGAGTTATTTGGGGATTTATCAGTTGCTATACCAGTTTTCAACAAGAATGCAACTGTAGGCCCGCTCTCCACCCTGGTAGCCATCAGTCATTGCCAATTCTTCAATTCTTTAATCTCCCATCTAAAATTGTATGAGTTGTGGGGTTGACCAGACAAGCTTTTGCTGAAGTTCCTCCTTTATCACTTCTGTTTTTTTATCAAATTACTATTGACAATTTCACCAAAATGTGAGAGATGTTTCATATGGCACCCCAGTGAGTTGGAGAATATTTAATGGCAATTTCTGAAATAACAGAAAAGCTTTTGGCTGCTAAAAAAGCTAAGGGAATTAGTTTTGCCGAATTGGAAAAAGTTTTGGGTCGCGACGAAGTTTGGATTGCTGCGGTTATTTACCGTCAAGCTACCGCATCGGTGGATGAAGCCGAGAAAATAGTCTCGGCTTTGGGATTGGATAGCCAGACGGCTGCGGTGCTGTGCGAACCTCCGTTAAAAGGTTCTTTGGATGCAACAGTTCCGGTTGACCCGCTGATTTATCGCTTCTATGAAATTATGCAGGTGTACGGGATGCCGCTCAAAGCAGTGATCCACGAAAAATTTGGTGACGGGATTATGAGCGCGATCGACTTTACATTGGATGTCGAGAAAGAAGCAGACCCAAAAGGCGATCGAGTGAAAATAATTATGTCGGGAAAATTTTTGGAATACAAAAAATGGTAAGCCCGTGCCGCTTTGCTCAAGAGTGAAAATTAAAAATTAAAAATTTGGTCGAATCACTGATGACTAATGACTCATGGCTCAAAAGTGTTAACTTAGAAATAGAGATAGCGAAGCTTGACCCCCGCCCAAAAACGGATACCGTGCCCGCGACAGGAGTCGTGAGCCGCCCAAAATTTTAGATCGAAGTTCAAGCTCCAAAATTCATCAAGGCGAGTAAATCTAAAATCTAAAATCTCAAATCGAAAAATCTCAAATCGACTGACTGGCTTGGGTGTCCGATCGGGAAACCTTTCTAGGGCAGAGAATCGGTCGATCCCGGCCCAACTTCCCTGTCGAAACAAGCAACCGGAACCGTAAAGTAAGAGGCTAAATATGTCAAAATATGACTCCCATCTCAGATGCTCCTTTTGCGGCAAGTCGCAGGAGTACGTCCGCAAGTTAATAGCTGGGCCCGGCGTCTACATTTGCGATGAATGCGTGGAACTGTGCAATGAAATTTTAGAGGAGGAGTTCTTTGACTCCAGCAAAACAATTGGTCAACAGAGTCCCCAGTCAGAGGTGCGAGAGTCTCAGGGACAAGGAACGCGGCGCCCTGGTCGATCGAACAAATCGAAAATCGTTCTAGCCCAAATTCCCAAACCCACAGAAATTAAACAGCATCTAGACAACCACGTCATCGGCCAGCACTCAGCAAAAAAAGTCCTTTCTGTAGCAGTTTACAACCACTACAAGCGCTTGAGCGCAGACCAAACCAAAGAAAACGGCAAATCTTCCCCCGACAGCGATGTCGAACTGCAAAAATCCAACATCCTGCTAGTCGGGCCGACAGGCTGCGGCAAAACTCTGTTAGCGCAAAGTTTGGCGCAAATGCTGGAAGTCCCGTTTGCAGTAGCCGACGCGACGACGCTGACAGAAGCTGGATATGTCGGCGACGATGTAGAAAATATCTTGCTGCGGCTGTTGCAAATGGCGGATTTTGATGTCGAAGCGGCACAGCGGGGGATTATTTATATTGACGAAATTGACAAGATTGCTCGCAAAAGCGAAAACACTTCGATTACCAGAGATGTATCGGGAGAAGGAGTGCAGCAAGCGCTGCTAAAAATGTTGGAAGGAACGGTGGTTAACGTGCCCCCCCAAGGCGGCCGCAAACATCCTTACCAAGATTTTATTCAAGTTGATACTAGCAAGATTCTGTTTATTTGCGGCGGTGCTTTTGTCGGTTTAGAAAAGATAGTTGACCAGCGTTTGGGTAAAAAATCCTTGGGCTTTATTCAGCCAACAGAAACCGAAAGCAACTCGACTCTGCCGGCGAAGGATAAGCGGGCTGCTGATATTTTGCAGCAGGTACAGCCGGATGATTTGGTCAAGTTTGGTTTGATTCCTGAGTTTGTGGGGCGGATTCCGGTGGTGACGGTGATTTCGCCGCTGGATGAAGCGGCTTTGATGCAGATTTTGACTGAGCCCCGGAATGCGCTGGTGAAGCAGTATCAAAAACTGTTGAAGATGGATAGCGTGGAGTTGGAATTTGACCCGGAGGCGCTGCGGGCGATCGCCCAGGAAGCCTACCGCCGCAAAACTGGCGCCAGAGCTCTCCGCAGCATTTTAGAAGAGTTAATGCTGGATGTGATGTACGAGTTGCCTTCTCGCAAGGATGTTGCTCGCTGTACGATTACGAAGGAAATGGTCGAGAAGCGATCGACTGCCGAATTGCTGTGGCATCCCGCATGGCGCAAACAACACGAAACTGCATAGTTTATAGTTTGTAGGGTGTGTGCAGCGCACCCTACAAGCTTGGCAAATTTACTTTATGACAGTCAAAAAAATGTCAGCCAATGTAGCTAAAGCCAGTAAAAAATCGAGATTGTCAGTATCCAGTTTGCTGCCGAGGATTGCAATTTACAGCGCGCTTGTGGCTGGCATGATGGCGTCATTTTACGATTTTCAACTCAATACGATCGTCCTGCGCTCGTCCCCGTCAAGGGGTCAGAAATTTTTAGAAGCCAGACAATATATGGCAAGCATCAATAGAGCGCAGCAAGCTTACTATGCAGAGTACGGTCAATTTAGCGATAACATTCCCCAACTGGATCTAGGACTTAAAGAACAGACCAAGAACTATAATTACACGATCGTCTCATCAATGGGTCCGGTTCAAACTAGGCACAATCACCGCGAACCAGCACAATTTGAAAGCGCGATCGCGAGCGCCAAACCTACTGCTAGGAACCCCGGGAAATCCTACACTGGCGCAGTATTTGCTTACAAAGAAAAGGGTAGCAATCTAATAAAAACTATTTGGGCTATATGCGAGAGCGATCGCGAGAACGGAACTTATGCAGAAACTTGGAACCCGCCAACTTTTGACGGCAAAGAAATTAAATGCCAGCCCGGAACAACTATGTTAAGGTAAAACCTTGAAACTATTTTGCGCCACTCTTTGACCCCCTAAGTAAAATTGAAACTGCCAATTGCCCGGTTTGTCATCTTTTTTAAAATTGTACCAGCACCAAGTATTTAATCGATCGCCCGTCGTTTTTAAATAAGATTGACTCTGGGCTGCGAATAGTCCTTGAGGGTTGACAACCTTACAATAACTTCTATATTTTCCTTCTGGCAAGTTAGCAGCACTGACAGCAAAATAGACTTTTTTTTTTTGCTTCAAAGACCAAAAATCTCTAGTTTTTGTCGATTCTAGTTCGTCAGTTAACATCACTTGAGTCTGAGGATTTAACTTTTCTGCGGTGATTACTGGTTTGAGATCGACAAATTTCCAGAGCAAAGGAATAAAAATAGCAGCAATTGCTGTTAATAATCCGACTGATATCAGTGCGAGTTTTGACTTGTTACGCTGCTGAACTACCTCTAGGGGAATCAAAGCATGGAGGGCAGCATCCGCCGAAGGATAGCGGTGTTTGAAATTAGGTTCCACCATTTTTTGCAGCCAGTCAAGAAACTCTGGAGTTAGCTGCGGCAAGCGATGTTTAAAATTAATCCGCCCCGTATCGTCCATCAAACTGCCAACTTCGGTAGAATTGATGCCGATTAGCAAGCAAATTAGCGTCGCGCCGAGACTGTATAAATCCGATGCAACAGTTAGCTGCCGGTTGAACATTTGTTCTGGCGGCATAAAGCCCAAGGTTCCTTTGACAACGCTGCTGGCGGCGACTTCTCCCCCGCCGATTCTAGCAAATCCGAAATCGACAAGGCTGACATTCATCCGGTCATTTACTAAGATATTTTCTGGTTTTAAATCTCTGTGGATGACTGGCGGAACCCGATTTTGCAGGTATTTGAGTATTTCTAAAACAGAGATAGCAATTTGCTTGATTTGTTCGGGCTTCCAGCGGTTAGAATTTGCCAAGGAAGGGGCATCTTTGTATTCTTGCACCATGCAGAAACCCGATGCAGTTGGGAAGGAATCTAAATAGCGGGGAATGCTGGGATGGTCGAGTTCTCGCAAAATCTGAATTTCTTGTTCGCAAGCTTGATATTGAGCCCAATTAGCGCCTGTTTGGGCAAATTGAAATTGTTTGACGGCGACGGAACGTTTGGTATTAATTTCGGTAGCGAGATAAGTAACTCTACCGCCAGCGCGATTGTGTCCGAGTTCGCGGGTTATTTGATAGCCGTAGTTGGAAAAGTCAGGAAAAGCATTCATAGGTAAATAGTTGATAGTTGATAGTTGATAGTTAGTAGTTGAGAGTTGTGATAGTTAATAGCGAGGTTTTTAAAAGTTGGATTTAAAGCGAACTCTCGAAACAATCCGCCAACAACAGGCAGGAATGCAGGCTCTTAATGTTTGGTAAGGTTTTTAGTGAGAACTTCAGTCATTGAGGTTTAAAGTCCTTGCTGCGAACAAGTTTTTACGGTTTAATTAAATTTGGTCTGGATTTGCGATAGTTGGCAAGCATTCTTTTTGGTTTAAAAACGAGCGAGTCAATTAACGGAATTCCAGTGACGGCTAGAGATGTCATTATCGTTCCTCCTACAACTAACATTTCTCTAGGTTCAACCCCTTCTAAGTGAAATTTTAACTTTAAAAAGTTTATAAATGCTACTGACAAACTCATACAAAATCCGGCAGTTAGAAAAGCTCTTTTGGTAGCATCTACTTCAAGAATTTGTCGGGCTATCTGCTGGTCAATCAGCTTGTTAAATACCGAAGAGACTATTTTGTAAATCAGGGAGGCCAGCGCTAGAATCCAGAGGAATCTAAAGCTAGTATACAAGGTAAATAATACAAACAGCATAATAACTGCTGCTTGTACCGTAACATTTTCGCTCGTAAAATCCGTAGTCCTTCGTCCTAGTATTAAGGCTGCAAGTAAAGTTACTGGGATCGAAACCAGCACTGACCCAGCATACACAAAATTTATTAATTGGTAATCGATCGTACCCTTCGCGATATCAAAAAAAATACTGGTTAATAGGCTGCTAATAAAACCCGAAAAAATCAATCCTATTAACCCTCCACATAAAGCTAGAAACCAATTAAAATCATATTTTTTTGATTGGGCTGTAATGGCAATTTCGGCGACTACAAATCCCAAGAAGCCACTCGTAAAACAGAGGGGGAGCAGGATAGTAGTAGTCCCCGAATACAAAAAGATGTCAACCTCCGGAGCGACGAAACCATAATCAATCCAGTCAATTATCAAAACTGTTAACAGCAAACAGCACATAAAACTTGCTAATATCAAACAGAACATAAAAATCAGCCTGAATACCGACAAAAAATTAGTTTTTTGCGGTACGGGCAGCGGGGCTGTTGTAGCTTGCAATTCTATTGTATGAGTTTCTGGTTCAGAATTTGCGCGCAAGATGATTTGGCGGTTGTAAGTTTGACTTTCCAGCAATTTGCTCGTATCGACTGCGATTTTGCACTCGATATTATTGCTTTCAAATGCCTGCGGTTCAAAGGAGATCCAAGAGTGGTCGTAGGGCGTGTGGGGCGGATCGTTCGGATGCGGCGCGACTTCCCACCTGCCACAAAGCATTGTATCGGGAATTGGGTTGCTAATGGCAATCGTCCCTGTTAAGATTTCTCCATATTCTGTGGCGGTGAATTCAATGCGATGGCGGTAAATTCTAACTTTCGGCAAGCTGCTGACATCCAAAGATTGTAGCGCAGTTAAAGCATCCGCAGCCGACTGATATCTATCTTGAATTCTCGACGCTACCATCCTTTCCAGCCAATTCATCCAACCCTGCTGCAACGGCGGTACTAAATGCCGGAAATGAATGCCATAATTGGCATCAACTAAATTACCGACATCCCCAGATTTCGTACCAGTTAACAAGCAAATCAGCGTTATCCCCAAGCCGTAAAGGTCGGATGCTTTGGTTAATTTTCGGTTGAACATTTGTTCGGGTGGCATGAATCCCATCGTGCCTTTGACGACGCTGCTAGCCGCGATATTTCCACCTCCTAGCCGAGCAAAACCGAAGTCTACTAAATAAACATTTAACTCTTCGTCGATTAACAAGTTTTCCGGTTTGATGTCGCGGTGAATTACGGGCGGTTTTTGGGATTGCAGGTAAGCTAGAATTTCTAAAGTGGCGATCGCAATTTGTTTGATATCCGGCGGCGATAAAGTGCGATCGATCGCACTTTCGGCATTTTTGTATTCCTGCACCATGCAGAAACCGCTGTCAGTCCCGAAAGCATCGAGATAGCGGGGAATTCCAGGGAAATCCAAACTTTCGAGCACTTTGATTTCCTGTTCGTAAGCTTCGTATTCTGTCCAGCTAGCACCTAATTGGGCGAATTGAAATTGCTTGATGACAACGGAGTTTGTTGTGTTAATTTTTGTGGCGAGATAGGTGACGCGGCCGCCCAGACTGTTGTATCCGAGTTCGCGGGTTACTTGATAGCCGTGTGCGGAAAAGTCGCGAAAAGCGTTCATAAGGTTCGTAGTGAGGACTTTAGTCCGCAGAAATATCAGAGGACTAAAGTCCTTACTACGAACCGGGTTAATTTATGTAGCTAGATATTAAAACTTGCTTTTACCAAGATAACTTTTTTGGGAAAAGGCGGCAAGTGTGATAGGATTTGAATTCGCGATCGGTTCTAGCGGGGAGCAGCCGCCAGAGGAAACGGGGAAAGTTCGGTGCAAGTCCGGCGCTGTCCCGCAACTGTAATAAGGTTTGTAGTAAGGACTTCAGTCCTTCGCCTTTGAAGTCAGAATGCCCGCCGATATCTAACTCACTTTTGAACGCATCTGCGAGGTACGGATGATGAATGGAACTAACACGGTTGTACGCACAAAACACTGTCTTTTGGTTTGCACTGCTTGCGCTAGTGTTTGGAAAGACGGCAAGCGCGAAGGTAAAAGCGGCGGTCAACAATTCATGGAAGATTTATCGAAACTCGCTCAAGATTGGGAGTTTTGCGAGCAGTTTGATATTCGAGAAGTTGAGTGCATGAGTGCTTGCAGTCATTCTTGTGCGGTGTCTTTTGCTGCTGCTGGAAAGTATACTTATCTGTTTGGTGATTTGCCCGCAAATGAACCGGAAAGTGTCGAGGCTGTACTGGAATGCGCGGGTCAATACTATGCTAAACCAGACGGTTTGTTGCCTTGGGCTGAACGTCCTCAAGCTCTGAAAAAAGGTGTTTTGGCGAAAATCCCGCCGCTGCCAAATTAAGCTCTTTCCTTCCAGGCTTTGCCCATCGGCGATAACTAAGGCTACCACTCCGCCAGGGACTTAAGTCCCTGGCTAATAGCGAAAGTCCTCTAAAGAGGACTGAGAATAAAAATTTTAAACTCATTAGTCCTCTTGAGAGGACTTTCGCTCCATCGGCAGGGGTTTAAACCCCTGCCGGACTGTCGGTTTAACGAGTTTCCTGTCAGCAATTGACTGACCCAAAATTGAAAGATATTCAATCACACAACAACTAAATTACTAATGCACAAAATCCCTGTTACAGTTATCACTGGTTTTCTCGGTAGCGGCAAAACTACCTTAATTCGCCATTTGTTGCAAAACAATCAAGGCCGCCGCATTGCTGTTTTGGTTAACGAATTTGGCGAAATCGGAATTGATGGAGAACTGCTGCGCGATTGCCAAGTTTGCGACGAAGAAGAAAATGTCAGCAGCAATATTGTAGAACTAACAAATGGTTGTCTTTGCTGCACTGTTCAAGAGGAATTCTTGCCGACTATGCAGGAATTGTTGAAGCGCCGCGACCAAATTGATTGTATCTTAATTGAGACTTCTGGCCTCGCACTTCCTAAGCCTTTGATTCAAGCTTTTCGCTGGCCGGAAATTCGCACGGGCGCTACTGTTGACGGTGTGGTTGCTGTTGTCGATTGCGAGGCTGTTGCTAGCGGTTCTTTTGTCGGCGATATCGATGCTTTGATGGCGCAGCGACAGGCTGATTCTAGTTTGGATCACGAAACTCCGATCGAGGAATTGTTTGAAGACCAGTTGGCCTGTGCCGATATGGTACTGTTGACGAAGGTCGATCGCGTGAATTCAGAAACTCACCAGAAAGTTCAAACCTGGTTGCAGCAAGAGTTGCGCCCGAGCGTGAAAATTGTTCCCTGCAAGGCTGGCGAAATTAACCCGGATGTGCTGTTGGGATTTAATGCGGCGGTTGAGGATGATTTGGAGTCCCGCCCGAGTCACCACGACACGGAAGAGGAACACGAACACGATGATGATATTAACTCGACTTTCTTTATTGCCGATCGCGAATTTGAACCGGATGCTTTGGTGAAAAAGCTGCAAGCCTTGATGCAGCAACAGGAAATCTACCGGATTAAGGGGTTTGTGGCGGTTCCCAAAAAACCGATGCGGATGGTGTTGCAAGGTGTCGGTTCGCGTATAGAATATTTTTACGATCGCCCTTGGCAACCTTCGGAACTCCGCCAAACCAAACTGGTGATTATTGGTAGAGAGTTGGAGCGCGATCGAATTGCAGCTATGATTGGCAGTTAATTCTCTTGAGTCATCGGTCATACCTACAAAGGTTTGTAGTGAGGACTTTAGTCCTTTTCTGGATGCGGACTAAAGTCCTCACTACGAACTTACAAGTGCAGTTAACCGTTTAGCCTCAGAATCATGTAAAATAGCGACAATAGTTATCATTATATAATAATCGAGGTCAAGTATGGTGACTGCTGGGGCGATCGAATCAGTTCCCGTAACCGTTCTTACAGGCTACTTGGGTGCAGGCAAAACCACCCTGCTCAACCGCATTTTAACACACGAACACGGCAAAAAAGTTGCAGTCATCGTCAACGAATTCGGCGAAGTAGGCATCGACAACCAACTGATAATTGATGCCGACGAAGAAATTTTTGAGATGAACAACGGCTGCATTTGCTGTACAGTCCGAGGCGACTTAATTCGGATTATCGGCAACTTAATGAAGCGGCGCGACAAATTCGACCACATGGTTATCGAAACCACAGGCTTAGCCGACCCCGCACCCGTAATTCAAACATTTTTTGTAGACGAAGATATGCGGGACAAATTGCTGCTAGACGCAGTTGTCACCGTAGTCGATGCCAAACACATCTGGCAGCATTGGGATGCAGATGAAGCTCAAGAACAAATTGCCTTCGCTGATGTTATTTTGCTCAACAAAACAGATTTAGTGACCGAGGCAGAATTGGCAGAATTAGAAAAGCGAATTCGCGCCATGAATGCAATGGCAAAAATCCACCGCACTCACAACGCTGAATTAGCAATGGATGCTTTGTTGGGCGTCAAAGCATTTGATTTGAACCGCGCTTTAGAAATCGAACCAGACTTTTTGGGCGAACACGAACACGAACACGACGCAACAGTAACTTCCGTAGCCATAGTAGAACCAGGTGCTATTGACGGCAACAAATTTAGCGATTGGATTGAGGAATTGTTGCGAACTCAAGGCCCGAATATCTTTCGGACGAAAGGCATTTTAAACATAGCTGGAAAAAACGAGCGATTTGTTTTTCAAGGAGTGCACATGATGTTCGACGGTCGGCCGGATAGACTTTGGAAAGCCACCGAAACTCCGAAAAACGAACTCGTATTCATCGGTCGCAACTTAAACGAAACTCAATTGCGAGAGGATTTCCGTCGGTGTCTAGTTTAAAAAGTAGCGAACAAGCCCTGGAATTTCACTCCGCAGCAATGCTGTCTGACTACGTAACTGCTGTTACTTGGTCGTCGGATGGCACAACTTTAGCAGTTTGTTCCGCTGCGGGGGAAGTGATGCTGGCGACAGTAGGCGAAATTAATCAATTGTCCTTACAACCGCTGCAAACTGCTACAGGGAAATCAGTCGATTGTTTGTCTTTTTCCGCCGACAGTCAATTCTTAGCTGCGGGCGGACAAGACGGGCGGGTGCGAATTTGGCGCGTCCATTCTGGGGAATTAATTGCTGATTTGGACAATCAGCGCGTCTGGGTTGATAAGTTAGCTTGGAGTCCCCACTGCAATCAGTTAGCTTTTAGCATGGGCCGCTGCGTTCAAGTCTGGAATGCTGATGATAATGTTGTGGAAGTAACGCTGAATTTCGACTCATCATCTATCCTAGATTTAGCATGGCATCCGATTGTTCAATATCTGGCAGTTAGCGGCTATCAAGGTGTTAAAGTTTGGAGTGGCGAAGATTGGGACGAAGACCCGGAAATTTTATCAGTACCGTCTGTAACGGGTGCAATTGCTTGGTCGCCACAAGGGGAATATTTAGCTTGCGGCAATATGGACAATACTCTAATTGTTAGTGAATGGGGCAGTTTTGAACCGTGGGTAATGCAGGGTTTTCCGGGGAAGGTTCGGGAGTTGGCTTGGTCGGATAGAACTAATTCTTTGGGTGTATCTTTGTTGGCTGCTTCGAGTTTTGGAGGCATTTCGGTGTGGGAAAAACACGCTGATGAAAGTGTCGGCTGGGATTCTTGGGGGTTAGAAGTGCATGAAAATGTCGTAAGCGCGATCGCCTTTCAACCTAGCACATTTTTATTAGCTTCTGCATCTGCCGACGGTCAAGTTTGTTTGTGGTACGAAGCAGCACAATTGCTGCAAATTCTCGAAGGCGCAGAGGGCGGTTTTTCCTGTCTCGCATGGCATCCCGACGGCCAGTTTCTCGCGGCCGGCGGGAATGGCGGCGAATTGCTTGTTTGGTCGTAATCCCTGCGGAGTAAGGGATTTAACAGATGTTAACTTGGCTGCTGGGTGTCGGCACTGGCTTGAGCCAAACATAAACAATTGAAAACTTACTCTTGACAAAATGCTAGATTACCATAACATTTTAGTGGAGGACTGAAGTCCTCACTACGAAACCATTTTAGTGTAGGACTGAAGTCCTCACTACGAACCCATTTTATCGCAGGTTTGCTGCACTATCCTCAAAGGCGATCGACAATTATGACCCAACAGCAATTTCTCGAACAACTCAACAGCATTCTCGACCAAAACCACCTGCTGAAACACCCGTTCTACCAAATGTGGAACGAAGGCAAACTCGACATCGCAATGCTGCAAGAGTACGCACAAGAATACTACCTGCAAGTCCACAATTTCCCCACCTACGTCAGCGCTACGCACGCCGCCTGCGACGACATCAAAATTCGTCAAATGCTCCTCGAAAACCTCATAGAAGAAGAGCGAGGCGCTGCAAATCACCCCGAACTGTGGCTGCGCTTTGCCGAAGGTTTGGGTTTAGACAGAAACGCAGTTCTCTCGCGCGAACACTTAGAAAAAACTACCGAATCCGTCCGCATTCTCAAAGACTTAGCCCGCAGCGAATCTCCCGCCAAAGGTTTAGCCGCCCTCTACGCTTACGAAGCGCAAATCCCCGAAGTTTCCACAACCAAAATCGCTGGTTTGCAGGAATTTTACGGCATCGATTCAGCAGCAGCTTTGTCTTTCTTTAAAGTCCACGAAACAGCCGACGAGTTCCACTCGCAAGCCACCCGCGAAGCGCTGTTACAGCTTTGTGAAACTCAAGAAGCACAACAAGAAGCATTGTTAGCCGCTGAGAAAGCAACTTTTGCTCTTAATTTACTGCTTGATGGTGTTTACGAAACCTATTGTCAAGCTAAGTAAGCTTCAGTTGACAGTTGACAGTTGACAGTTGACAGTTGACAGATTCTTTCTGGTAAAAAACGCATATTTGCAGGGCGGGTTTAGCTAGTGATTGTGACAGCAAACAATCTCGGTAACAAACTCACCCGCCCTTGCTTTCTTCATCTCTTGAAATTATCTGCGTTGATCTGCGTCGATCTGCCTTACATCTGCGGTTAATTTATCAATCTAAGATTTATACAAGAGGTTTAGTCATAATTAATTATAAAATCTCAAATCGGATTATCCTCTCTTTCGGGTCAAAATTCCTTGACTGGGACTGAACAGCAAAGCTAATAAAAATAATCCAAAAACAACTAATACAATTGCCGCACCCGAGGGCATATTCAAATAATAGCTGAGATACATCCCTGTCACGCTAGCTGTAATTCCAATTATCGCTCCCACTCCCATCATTAAATGTAACTCTTTTACCAACAAATATGCCGTAATTCCAGGTCCGATTAACAGCGAAATTACTAACAGCGCCCCCACCGTTTGCAAACTCGCCACCACCGTCAGCGTAATCGCCGAAATCATCCCCAAGTAAATCAAGTTTACAGGTAAACCGGATGCTTGCGCGCCCAGCGGGTCAAAAGTATAAAACAGCAGTTCTTTGTAAAAAAGTTTAACTGCGACCAAAATAATTACAGTTATCATAAAAGTCTGCTGTACGTCTGACGGTGCAACTGACAAGATATTGCCGAATAAAAACCCGTCTAAGTCTAGTTTTGTTGTCCGCAATACGCTAATCAAGGTGACGCTAATTGCTAAAAATGTAGACAATATTAATGCCATAACTGCATCTATTTTAATCCGCGATTGCGATTGAATCCATGCCATAATTACGGCGCTGATGATTCCTGAGATAAATGCGCCGATCGCAATATTGAAACCTAAAGAAAATGCCACCGGCAGTCCTGCTAATACTGAATGGGCAATCATGTCTACCATCATTCCCATTTGCTGTACGATTAAGTACGCTCCGACAACGGCGCAGAGTATTCCTAGCAGAATTCCAACGGCGATCGCATTTCGCATGAACTCGAATTTTAGGGGTTCAATTAGTAGGTTTAGCATTTAATTACACAGACTAAAGAAAAGTCGGCGGTTGAAACCAGGTCTACACAAACGAAGCCCATGCCAAGCGGGCTGAATAATCAAGTTAGGAACCGCAAACACCCGAAAGTTTAAGTAACCCCATTTTGCTTACGCAGCAACTAAGCTTAAATCGTATCCATAGGCTTTTTGAATATTGGCGGCGGTGAGGACTTCGCGGCAGGAACCCGTGGCGATTAACTGCTTGTTTAGCAATAATAAATTGTCGTATTGTTTTAAGGTTTCTCCTAAATCGTGGCTGATTACTAGCAAGGTTTTATTTTCGGCTTTGAGTTCGGCAAAAATATCGAAAATAATCTCTTCTGTTGCTTTGTCGATCGCACTAAAGGGCTCGTCGAAGAAGAATAAATCGGCTTGTTGGGCGATCGACCTTGCTAAAAATATCCGCTGCTGCTGTCCCCCGGAGAGTTCGCCAATTTGCCGATCGCGCAAATCCCACATTCCCACCCGCAGCAAAGCAGCTTTTACCAATTCTTGCGACTGCTTCGATGGACTGCGAAACCAACCAGTCTGGACAGTTCGCGCCATCATCACCGCATTCCACACCGTAATCGGATAATCCCAGTCAATTTGCGATCGCTGCGGCACGTAAGCCACCCGCGATAACTGTTCCTTCAACAACCGCCCCTGATATTTTACCATCCCCCGACAGGCCGGGATCAATCCCAGCATCGCTTTCACCATCGTGCTTTTCCCAGCGCCGTTGGGGCCGAACACCCCCGTTAACTGTCCGGGATCTAAATGAAAATTCACGCTGTTAAGGGCCGAAATTCCTCGATAATTCACAGCCAAGTCTTGCACTTCTAACATAATTCCAGCTTTTGAGAACGATTCTTGTTCGTAGCTACTACAATAGGATAACTCTAAAAGTAATAACGATTATCGTTCCAAAGGTAAAAATGTTACAGAACTTGACCGGAAAAAGCGGCAGATGGTGCGGTTTGGCGGTTTTGGCGATCGGCTGCGGGCTGGTTGGGTGCAGTTCTGGCCCCCAAGCCCGCAATTCGGCGCCGGAGAGTCCGAGATCCAACTTGCCAAAAGTCGTGGCTACGACTGGTGTTATCTGCGATCTAACGAAGGAAATTGCCCAAAGTTCGATCGACACCACCTGTCTAATCAAGCCCGGAGAAGACCCCCACGCCTACCAAACCAAGCCAGAAGACCGCAAAGCCATTGAAACAGCAAATTTGATTTTATACGCCGGTTACGACCACGAACCCAGCATCATTAAATTAATTAAATCCAGCAGTAATCCCGCACCAAAAATCGCCGTACACGAACTCGCCGTTCCCAAACCGCTGATGGGCGATCGCGAGCACGAACACGGCGAAGAGAAAGCACAAAACAAAACCCACGCAGCAGGCGAAAAAGTTCCCGACCCTCACGTATGGCACAATCCTCAAAATGGCATCCGCATGGTAGAAACAATTCGCGACGAATTAAAAAAAGTCTCCCCCAGCAATGCTCAACTTTATACCAGCAATGCCGCTAAATTAACTGGGGAATTGCAAAAAATAGATACTTGGATCAAAGCACAAATTGCGACTATTCCGGCGGACAAACGCAAATTAGTCACAACTCACGATGCTCTGAGTTACTATGCCGATGCTTACGGTTTAGAGGTTGCTGGAGCTTTGCAGGGAGTCACAACAGAAGAACAGCCTACAGCAGCAATAATTGCCGAATTGTCATCAGAAATTAAGGCAGCAGCAGTGCCGACAATTTTTGTCGAAACCACGACTAATCCCAAGTTAATGCAGACTGTAGCGAGGGAAGCCAATGTCAAAATTTCCGACAAAGAACTCTACAGCGACGAGTTGGGCGGCCCAGGTACTGGCGCTGATACCTATGAAGGAATGCTAAAAACCAATACTTGTGCGATTGCTTCCGGCCTCGGCGGCAATTGCACTTTGTTTGCAGGAGAAGCAACACCAACTTCTAAACCATAGAAAAGTCGGCGGTTGAAACCGCACCTAGACAAACAAAAACCGCCTCCGCAGTTTTCCGAGGGGGCGGTTAAAATTATATTATTTTCTTCAGTTGGCGTCCGGCGGACGAAAGTTTTTATAAACCTGGTTTCAACCGCCGTCTTCTCTGCGATGAATTTAGGGTGAATTTCCCTCATCGGTACTGGGGGGTTTTTGGCCAATTCCCAATTGCTTCTTAGAGGATTTTAAGTTTTTCCAAAGCGCCTTAATATCTTTATAGGCTTTCTCAGTGCTTATTTTGCCGCCCGTTTCTAGCGAGCAAATATAAGTTATTTTCTGAGCAAACTCCTGCAAGTTGGCATTAAACGCCAAGTTTTCTGGCGTGAAATCACCGTAGTAGCGATTGCGAGGATGTAAAAAATCTTCCCGCTCTTTCATGGCCCCCTCCTAATTCAACTTTTGGTTGTGTCTCTGCTATTAATAGCAGTATTTGTACTGAGTATCGCGACCCTAACTTGCTTTTATTGTATTCCGCAGGTAACAATTGTGCTTTTTCGCTGTGTACTTAGTCTATAAAGGCAATTTTAACCTTTAATTACCCGTATTTTAACCTTGATTTAACCTAAAAGCCAAAAAATTGGGAGATGCCCTGGTTGCATCTCCCTTTAGATAGACTTTACGGTTGTTCCTTAACCTTTTCTGAAGCGCAATATTTATTTGCTGCACTCGCAGCCGGTGTGGCCGCAGCCGCTGCCGTTGGGGTGGCCGTCTGCGCAAGCAGTGGAACAGTAGGATTTGCCGCTTTTTTCGATGGCTTCACTGAGGCTGACAACGCACAGGCAAGAAGGACAGGCGCATTTCATTTGGGTGACGGTAGTCATTTTACTTTCTCTTGGTTTGTTTCGGTATACTAATATATGAACACATATTCAGATGTATGTCAAGGGAATGTAAAAGTTTTGTAACAAAAGGTAAGTCGATCGCGCTAACATGAAAATGAGAATTAAAACCAGCCTGGAAAAGATGTCACCGAAGTCTGCTGTTAACGGAGCGATAAGTCAGCCTGACCAACAAAACGATACACCAACGTGCGATCGCCCGCACCTAGTTGACCCAGAGCGGGCCGGTGACATCCAAACACAAGTTCTCAACACGGCAAAAGCCCAGCGGATGGCCGAGTTTTTCAGTCTTTTGGGAGATGCGAACCGCTTGCGATTGCTGTCAGTTTTGGCAAAACAAGAACTGTGCGTGTGCGATTTGGCAGCGGCTTTGAACATGAGCGAATCGGCGGTATCGCACCAGTTGCGGGCGCTGCGGGCGATACGGTTGGTAAGTTACCGCAAAATTGGCAGACAAGTTTTTTATAGTTTACTCGATCGACACGTTTTAGAACTTTACCGAGCAGTCGCCGAACACTTAGACGAAGAATCTTAATCAGTCAGTTGTCAGTTGTCAGTTGACAGTTGACAGTTGTCAGTTGTCAGTTGTCATTGGGAATTTCTGTATGCGCGGATGCTGTAGGGGCGAGTTCACCGATATCTATGATGCACATCGAGAATATTTGTAAACTCGCCCTCCCCAACCAAAGATTCATGCAAGCGATTATCTGTACATCAGCCCTGACTGCAAACCAGGGCTTATCCTAATATTATGCTTCCAGAACAGTGTGACCGGAAGCAACCACAGCTTGTTTAATAGACTCTTCCGAGGCTTGAGCTTCCACAGTCACAGTCTTGGCTGCTAAATCCACATCAATCTTAGCTTCCGGTTCAACAGTTTTAATTGCTTCAGTAATAGTGGTTCCGCAGCCGGAACAGACGATGGAGGGAACATGAAGTTTGAGTGCCATAATTAAGCGATATCTTGTAGATGACAGGATTGATTCTGCTTTTATTTTAATCAAATTTTGCTTTTTGGGACAGGCTCGCGTGCCCATCCCACAAGAAAAAAAATTGTGGGATGGGCTCGCGTACCCGTCCGAATTTTTTTGAAAGAAATCTCAAGTCCAATGACTAATGACTAATGACTAATGACTAATGACCAATGACTGATGACTGATGACTAATGACTGATGACTAATGACTAATGACTGATGACTAATGACTTAACATCCGGTACGCACCGCCCCACGGCCGCCGCCACAGCCCGCAAACTCCCAACTAAATCCACCATATCCGGCAAAGAAAGAGCTTGCCGCGCGTCAGAAACCGATTTTTCCGGTTGCGGGTGACACTCAACAATTAACCCGTCTGCACCGCAAGCAACCGCTGCTTTTGCTAGAGGTGCGACTAATTCCCGCTTGCCGGCGGCGTGAGAAGGATCTACAATTACTGGCAAATGAGTTAACTGTTTCAGCGCCACGACTGTACCCAAATCTAAAACATTTCGCGTGTAATTGTCGAAGCTGCGGATGCCTCTTTCGCACAAAACTACGTCAGGGTTTCCGTGGCTGAGAATGTATTCGGCGGCCATCACAAATTCTTCGATTGTGGCTGACAAACCGCGTTTTAGCAAAACTGGTTTTCCGGCTTGACCGATCGCCTTTAGCAACTCGAAGTTTTGCATATTGCGACTGCCTACTTGCAGCATATCAGCATAGGTGACAACCGGATCGATTTGGGCGATCGACATTACCTCTGTCACCACCGGCAAATTGTAACGCCGGCTGACATCGGCTAAAATTTCGAGTCCCTCAATTCCCATCCCTTGGAAAGCATAGGGAGAAGTCCGGGGTTTGTAGACTCCCCCCCGCAAAGCTTGCACCGGTGCGACTGAGAGTTTGCTGGCGACTGTTTCCATTTGTTCGGAACTTTCCACGGTACAGGGCCCGCCGACGATTAATAATTCTGTCCCGCCGACTGAGACTGTTTCTGATAGCTTGACAATAGTTTGGTGTTCGGGATGAGATTTGGTTGCGAGTTTGGCATCTAACATGACGGAATTCTCCTGGAAAATCGAGTGATTGGTTGACAACAAAAAACCCGGAACTTTTAAGGAGTTCCGGGTTGGCGCGAAAAGACAGCACGACAGTTTACCCAGAACTCCTGCAGGGCCAAAAATAAAAGCCGTAGTACCAGTTACTGAATAATGTCATTGCTGTTTTCGCTTGGGATAAATTGGTTGTTGGGAAAAGAACTAGAAAAAACAAAACCGCAGGTGTTAAGCTGCGGTTCGCCCGGATGTTCACAGTGAATTGTAAATTCACTCCGGGCGAACTCTCCAGTACCAAAAATAAAAATTGCTGCTTGCTGTGAACATAGGTGAAGCGATGCGATTTATTGATTAAATGCAATACTATCCGCTAAGCTAGCACAGACTGGTAGGAATGTCAAGGCCTTTTTGCAAAATGTAGGGAAACAGCATTTCCCATTGGTGTCAACTTAGCCCCAAAGACCGCCAGGGACTGAAGTCCCTGGCTAATAGCGAAAGTCCTCTGAAGAGGACTGAAGAACTCATCAGTCCTCTTCAGAGGACTTTCGCTCTGAGGCAGGGGTTTCAACCCCTGCCGGACTGCGGGTTGCAGCTTAAGTTGATACTAATGGGCATTTCCATTTCCCTACGCCACTTACTCGTTACCAGGCTGAGCCTGGTAACGCAGATCCCGAGGCTCTGCCTCGATTTTCAAGAGCGAGGCAGAGCCTCTAGATACGGGTTCCCAGGCTCAGCCGGGGAACGAGTTAAACCAGTTAAACTGTCAACTGTCACAGGTCAACTGTCAACTGAATCCCAGCCGAAGTCTCGATCGCACATTTCTGCTAATCTCTGATTGGGCGATCGATAATATGCCCTCAATTGCTCGTATACTGTCTCGCTCACGGGCGGATATTGGTTCGAGTTGTATTTTTTGTAGGTTTCTAATTGGTGCGGCGGCAAGTCTAGAAATTCTAACACGCTGTTGTATGTGCCACAAGGATTTGCATACAAATCTTCGCTTTTGAGGATTAAAAGTTGTGATTTGGGAAATAGCTGCATCCACGCTGGAAGTTGGTCGGCGTAAATGCCGCGGCTTACATAGGCGTGATGTTGGTGCTCGTAACTGTAGTAATTTGGACTGGCTAGGATTTTTTCGATTTCGCCTTTGAGTCTTTCGGACTCCGAGGCGATCGCACTTTCGAGAGACAGCGATTCGTATCCAATTTTTATGTAGTAATGATAATGGGAAATTGCGCGTTCTACTGGGTTTCTGAGCAGGGCAATTATTTTAACTTTGGGACATAAATCGCGGATGCGCTGGGCGACGCGGGGATGAAAAATATAGTAGGGGCTGGCTTCTCCGGTTAGCAAATGTTCGCCGCTTTGTGCTTGGGGAAATTGGGAATAGTACCAGTCCGGGGTTTTGTCGAAGTTGAGGTCGAAATAATGGATTTCTTTTTGGGCGGCGGGGGCGATTTGGGGATGTTGGATCAGGTAGTTGTACAGGGATGTCGTGCCGCCTTTTTGGACGCCGATGATGATGAAATCGGGGGGTTTGGAGGGTTGTTTCATGGGTTGGCGATGATATCTGGCGCTTCGGGGCGTGTCAATTTGGGCGTCGAACTGTTGATAAATATAGCTTACAGTCGAATTGCGATCGCGCGCTCCCCCCGGCGCCCCCCTTAATAAGGGGGGGACAAGAGCAGTACCGGTCTGCTGTCCGATCCCACAATCATCTCGATCCCCTCTATACCCCGAAGGAGGGGACAAGAGCGTTTCCGGTTCCCCCCTTCTTAAGGGGGGCTAGGGGGGATCGGGCCTCGGCTATAAGCGAGAGATACAAACGTAACCGGGAGAGCCTATTACACTTGTGATGAGAAAAGAGGGAAAAACTCATGACTGAATATCGATTAACACCCGCAAAGTACCGCCACGTTCAGGTAGTGGTTTGTCTCAACCGCGTTCGATTAGACGGCTACGCTAACCCTGATGAGGCTTTGGCAAAGCTGAGCGAACTTGGTTACAGTCCCCAATTGCGTTATCAATGGAATCCAGAGCGAGATGAATTTGATTTGTATGCTCTGATTCATGATTTGCCGCTAGATGAGTCGCTAATGACTGACGAAAAGTGTCAGGAGTTCTTCAAACATTTTAGGCACAGTCAGATATATTCGATCGGCTGCGGACACGCTGACCCCGATTGGTTATTTGCTTGGGGCTTTAATGACCCGCGCCGTCACGCTGCGCCGGAGGAAATCGAGCCTCTGCAAGCAAATGCTGCGGCCGCAGCTTGATATTTGTTGGCGGGCGATCGCACTTTTGCACGCTGCGGGCGATCGCACTATAGCCCAGATTCGATCCCCCCTAACCCCCCTTAAGAAGGGGGGGACAAGAGTGTTTCTGGTTCCCCCTTTCTTAAGGGGGGCTAGGGGGGATCTGGCCCTAACTATGACGCGCGATCGCACAATTGATCGAAATGGGATATGCTCCTATTTTGCAATACCAGTGGAATCCAAAACGCAACGAGTTTGATTTGTTTGCTGTGATTCACGATCGCCCGATTAGTGATTCGCTGATGGACAAACAGGCTTGCGATGCTCTCTGGGCTGCATTTAAGGAATCTTCGCTTTACGTGAATAGATTCGAGGAGGAGACGGCAGTGCCCTTTCCCCAAGGATATGGCGTACAATTTAGTCCCAGCCTAAATCTCGATCGAGCAATTGATGTTTGGGAAATGTCTATTGAGCAGTTTTAAACAGTTGAGTTCTCAAAAAATTAGCATACTCCTTGGCGCTCGACGTAACTAAGTGAATCCCATCATTAGTTTTCCACTCTCTTGACGGCGGTTCTGGTAGCCACTCATAAATATTGTTGGGAAAAAGCTCTCGAAATAATTCTCGCAGTTGCTTTTCCATGATTGTGTCCTTGACTCGTTGTTCGTTAGGTACATCCATCAAAATAACTCGCACTCCTGCATTTTTTAATTGGGTGATTTTATTTTTGATGTACTCAGACTCTTCAATGATTGCGTTCTTTACTGCTTCAGACATAGGAGATTTTTTCGCTTCTATTTGCTGTTGAATTAGCTTTTCTATTAATTCGGGGTCTATCTGTTTTTGGGTGCTGTTTGCTTCTTCTAAAAAACGAAATGAAATTTTATTTTCCTTTGTAGCGACTTTGATTAAGGTTTGAACTATACTGCTAACTGGCTGATATTCTTGTCTAAACATTGGAAAATATAAACGAATAAAATAAAAGAAGGGTTGGTATATGTTTCCAATAAAATCCTGGCTGGCTTTATATTTTTCACCTTTGAGAATTGTTTCGCTTAGTTCTAGTAATAATATTTTGGGTTTAACCTTCTCTCTTTCAATGATTTGTAAGCCTGTTGGGCTAGACATTCCTAGCAGAGCTAGACTTACGGCTTGAGGGCTGATGCGATCGGGATCGATCCGTGCAGTTATTGAACTTCCTACCAAAACTATTTCTCGCTCGGATTTTTGATTGTAAATGTAACGTTGAGCTTTGATAGTATTGCTCTGCGGCCCATTAATTCCATCGCTGGGTAACACAACTCCACCTAAAACTAAGGTATGATAGAGGGTTAAGAAAAAAATACAAATTAAGAAAGAAATTAAAATTGGGCGGTGTCTATTAGCCATTGAAATAAAAATTATTTACGACTATCTATATTATTTTAACAAGACTGATGCCGGAACATCGCACCTACACGAACAAAGCCCGCCGCTGTTTAGCTTCACTCTTGTTGACCCTCAAAAGAATCTAAGGGTGGGATCGGAATAGACGAAGAGCTAAATTAACCCGCTTTGCTGTGACTGGGCGTTTGGGGCGATGCGATCGCGATCGCTCTTTTTTCGCGATCGGACTCACTCGGCCTCTGGACGCTGACAATATCATTGAACTAGACTAGAGTGGAGTTCCCAGCCCAAATCCTTGCCCTGCAAATCTTTCGGGGAAAATATATCGGCGGCGATCCCCGATCGCGGGTTTGTCGGTTTTATTTTTCAGTGAAATTACACATATTGTGAATTTTTGCAAGGGGTGATAGGAAAGTTGGGGAAAATGGGAACTATAAGAATGGGATCGTACTGTCGAGCAGTAACTACCTGCAAGACCATCTCTGAAAAAATCCGGGAAGGCGTCAATGTTTAAGAGCAAATTATCCAAAGTTATCGTATCGCTGCTGCGGCGGATTGCTGGTGTTACCAGATCCGGGGCGAAGCGGCTGATGAGAGCAATGCTGCGATCGCTGATGGCAATGGGCCGCAGGGCGAAACTGCCGGTGGCGGGGTTTGTGCTGCCGACGGTGACGATGGTGTTGCTGGTAGTGATATTGTTGACTGTGGCGATCGTCCTGCGATCGTTCGATCGGGGGAATATGGCTCGCAACGTGCGCGTCAACCAGCAGGTGCTGGCGGCCGCAACTCCCGCGCTCGATCGGGCAAAAGCAAAAATTGAATATATGTTGCGGGAAGACCCGCAAAGACCGACAGCTACTCCGTCAGATGCAGAATTGTACCGGATGATGTCGGCTTATGATGCCACAAATGACTTTTATAAATTCGGGGACGAGGAGCGACTGATCCTGAGAGCGGATCTTAGCGTTCCAGCAAATAATATCAGCCCGACTGACGACCCACAAGGATCGCTTATAACCCCTGCTGGAACGGAAAACGAGGCGATCAATACTGCTTGGAGATATCCCGTCGATACGAACAACGACGGCATATTTGATACTTTTACTCTTTACGGAATATACTTTCGCACCCCACAAACGCAGAGACCGAGAAAGGAGATCGATGCCAGAACGCCCCCAATGGAAGCAGGAACTCTCAACCCGGCTTGCACCCAAGGAGCAGGAACAATTGCAAGTTTGGTGGGCAATTCCGGTTGGGAAAGAGCGAGCAATGGCAGATTTCAGAAAAGTTTCTTTGTTTACACCGTCAACGTACCCATAACAACTACCGAAGCGAGCGCGTTGGGTGCTCGGTATCAAGCTTTCCAGGGAACTTCCAGCGTATCTGCCCTAGAATACCAACAAGACCAAAGCCGAATTCCCCTCAGCAATAATGCGGTTGTGTATGAAGACGATCTAGATATATCTCCCGGCGTTTCGCTAAACCTAAACGGGCGGATGATTACAAATAGCAACTTATTAGTATCGCCTTTGGGCAATGCCCAACTTAGACTATTTCAAGTCAGCAGCAAGCAATCTTGTTTTTACGATGCAGACAATAGCCAAATTGTTGTAGCAGGTAATGTAGTAAACGGGTGGTCTGGCAACTCAACCACTACAATTCCCGTCGCAGTAGATCTTTTCAAAAGCATTAACAACGACCCCAATCAACCGGGCTCGGACGGGGCTACAATTAACAGCAATCCCAATCAATCTGTCACTCAAAACAGTCTTCAGGTACTCTACAATAACAACGCTTACTCCGCGCGGTTAAATGCGCTGGTACAGGCTCACAAGGCAGCAGATCCAGATCCAGGCAATAACGACCCAGTTGAGGTTATTCAAGCGCAGCAATCCCCCAAGAACCAGACCCGCGATCAAGCACTGGAAGATTATTTTAAAGCTCGGCTGCGGAAAGTTCCTTTTGCAGAAGTAGCTGCGGGAACGCCAAACGGAGGAATCACTCCAGCAGATGCTCCCTTGATTATTCAAGACAATGGTAGGAATAGCCTGAGACCTAACCCTCGGTGGAGCCTTCCTGTTACTGAAGCGACAGCGGGCGTAGGTACTCTCGCTGGGCCGACTAATCTCACTATCAGTCCCGATCAGCTACCGTCGCGAAATCCCAATGATATAGAGTCAGGTGCCAGCCAAATAAATTTGGGAGAACGAGTCATCGCGGGCAACAACTTGCCAGCACAGCGCTGGAACGGCACCAAGTTTGTCAGTGACTCACAACAGGTAGACGGCGCAACTACATGGACAGGAGGCCCAATTCGCACCCGCACACCACAAGTGATTAAACTTGCTAACGTGGGAGACACCGATCGCGGAAACGGTACAGGCGAACTACCACCCACCACAAATCCTCCTTACAGAGACGGTTTCTGGGAAAAAACAGCGGCTGAAATACCGACAACTCCCTTGGACGCTGTTGGTGGCCTGCGGGTAATTACCGGCGCCGGTGTGTACGATCGCACTAATTCCTTCCTGCCGCCGCCCAGTTGGATAGATGCTGGTACTGGCACATTGAAAAGCGGCCCCGCATCGATAGCAACCGGTCCAACTCCCGCCAATACTTACGACGACCCAGCAACGAGGGCCGTGGAACAGTACCCCGTCGTATGGCCGGACTCAATGCCGATGTCACCCTTGGGGCCGGGGTCGCAAGTGTACAACAATAGCAATGTTGGTACTCCCGGTTGGACTTCATGGGGGACAGGAGTATTAGCAAACGGCACCGGTCTGCCACAACTAGCAACAAATAATATTGGTGAAAGCGTAGGTAACCAATTTGCCAAAGGCGACTTGCGGATGCGGGCAACGGCAGTTTATCACTACGCAAACAACGGCTACAATCCAACAACGCTAGCAGCCGCACCAGCAGGAACCCAACCACAGCAAACCCCCGTGGCCTGTATCAGCAGCTACTACGACCCCAGCAACGCTTCCACAGCCAGAAACATCCTAGGGCTGCCGGATGTCAGCGGAGAGCTGGCACCACTAGCACCACTGACACTGGGAACGCAGCAGGCAGTTATCGGCTCCAACAACGGCATCACCTACGGCCCCCCGACGGCAAGACTGACACCCGCTCAATCTATTCGGCAGCCCAATGGCTTGCTTGCGAATGGAGACCCAATTTTGGAAGCCCAGGCTAACTTAGTCTTCCCGGACGGTAGGTTTGCCAACGGGCCGTTGAGAACCGCCCTCCAAGTCAATCCAAACCAGCGCACGCTAGCACAAACAGCAGCTATTGACTCGACTAATTGCGCGCTACAGATACTTGACGGCACGATCGCCCCGGGTGGTCAACTGATGCCCATTCCCGACGGGGCAATTCAAGAAGTAGCATTTTTGAACGCCAGAGAAGTCAAGGCGAACGAGCGCGACAACGCGAACACGACCGTTAACGAAGCCTTTACCCTCAGCAGTCCCGCGTCAAACGATCCCGTGCCTGCCAGGGCCCAACAAGCGGCAACTTTAACAGGCACTTACAACCAACCCCTAGAAGAACGGCAACCCCTAGAAATTCGGGCTACTCAGTTAGACATCAATCTCTTGCGCGGGCCCACGCCCGTTCCCATTCAAACGCCCACTGTTACTGCACCTGAGTGGTTGCTGCCCAACAGCGGGATTATCTACGCCAGCCGAGACGACGCATTGCCCGATCGCAGCGATCGCACTCTCAATGCCTCAAATCCAACGCAGCTCGATGAAAGTACAAGCAAAAGAGTCAGTCCCACAGACTATCTGCTCGATCCCACCCGCAAGCCTAACGGCATTGTCCTGATTAACGGACAGCAGTTATTTCGCGGCGGCGCCGCCCCCACAGCACCTGCTAACGTGAATGCTGTAGTCCGAGAAAAAGGACTGACATTGGTATCGAATTTGCCGGTTTACATCAAAAACAACTTTAACCTTCACGGCAACATCCCGCCCGCCCCTCCGGGTACTACAGCCGCTTTTACGGCAGTAGAAGAGTTTAATGAGACGGTAAACCCACTAGGTTGGGGAAATTTTTACACGCGCAACGCCCAGTTTAACACCAACTTTGCCTGCCGTGCGGGCGACCCGAGGCTTCCGCAATGCACCAACGGCGACTTCTGGAGACCGGCAACTGTACTGGCAGACTCACTAACCCTAATCTCACAAAATTACCGTTTTGGCTTCCGCAACGAAGGAGATTTTGACCTGAGAAACAATGCGGGCGCTGCTGCTGTGTGGCCGCGCCGACAGCAAGGATTTTTCAACAACAACTTTGTCACTAACGGACTTTCCAGCCGCGCGTTCTTACCTAACGGTAATTTAGCTGCCCCAGGTACTGCCGGTGTGATTACAGACCTTACCTACGTGAATCCAGCTCCCCCGCTAGTGAGTTCTTACTTCAACAACTTTGTCACTCCCGTCCAGCGGCGCGGGAATTTCCCACAGTACGTGATGGAAACCTGCACAAAACTGCCGGTGGCTGCGTGTACCGATAATGACTGGTTTGTCAATCCTCTGGCAGCAGCACCAATCTCCGCAGCCGATGCTTTGGCTGCCGGCAACAATAATTATGCTACACCTACTACTAACGCTGCTATTTTTCAAGCTGGGTCAACTGCCGATCCCCCACTGCCAGCTTTGCAGCGATTCCCCCGCCGCGTAGCTTTTCAGAGAAACCCCACCCCTACTGCCCCCGCCACTACTCCCGCCGCCAACCAGTTGGTAGCCCCCGCCAATCCCCAGCCTTTAGGGATTGGTGCTGCTCCTGGACTAGCGATCGCACCAGGTCCCGGTGCTCCCACACCTAATTCTCTGTGGTTTGCAGGAGACCCTGGGGCTACTCCCCCCGCTACGAATCCGGGCAACCTCAACTTCGATAACGTCAGTGTCCCCTATGTGGTCAACCCCACTACCACCCCTGCCAACACCTCAGACGGAGCAAATGTACCGCTACCCCCTGTAGCCCTAGCATCAGCACCTGCCAATTCGGCAATAGGATCGACACCAAACCCAGCGCCAACTCCACTACAACCACTCCCCTTTAACGGGTCGCAGCCGCTACTGCTCCCAGTCCCGCAGACCCAAATTGTGTCAGCAGCCAATGCTCCAGGCGGGACTACCATGCCAAGAGGCACAAGTTTTGCCAGACAAACAGGGTGGATACCCCAGGCTGTAAGTACCACCTTCAATCTGATCGTGGCAGCGGGTGACACTCCTTCACGGACACTCAATGCCAACAGCGGAGAATTTAACGGGGGCTTGCAAAACTTTACGAGATTCTTGGAAAGCTGGAATGACGGGGTAGCTACTACTAACATCCGAGGCTCTTTCATCCAGCAAAACCGCAGCGCCTTTAGCACTGCACCGTACCAGGGAATTCTGCCGGGCACGGTTATACCTAGCCTGTTTCAGCTTCAGGGAGGAGGCCCTCTCCCTGCGCCCCCAACTATCACAAATACGTACAACACTGATAATGGTGCTGGTGGGTTGGTTCCCTATTTCACCCCGCCCATCAGAAACTGGGGTTATGACGTGGGTTTGCTATCTCAGCCACCTGACTTGTTTACCCAAAAGTTCACCACTCCTTCGACAAGGACTCAGCCTGCTGAATATTTCCGGGAAGTACCTCGGAATGACGCTTGGGTAAAAACTCTGATGTGCGGAATGGTAGCTCCCGGTCAGCCGAATGCGAATCAGCACGCGACTGCAACTAGAAATAACTGCTAGCCCGCTTAATCCACTAACTTTTTGTCGCGCAATTACCGGAGTTCTACTTATGACTGAGCAAAAACAACACCAAAATTCATCCCAGCCCAGAGATGGCGGCTACACGATTATCGAGTCGTTGGTAGCGATGATTGTAGTTTCGGTGCTGATGATCGCGATCGCCCCGGTGATGGCCTTCTCAGTAGCAACTCGCGTCCAAGCGCGGCGGACGGAACTGGCCGCGCAGGCGGGGAAAGCTTACATTGACGCACTCAGAACAGGTGCGATCCGACCAACCGGCTCAACCCCAGCGAGCCCGCCCGGGTTTCCTACCTCCGATCCGGCCACCGTTCCGGCCGCTCCCACAAGCTCGGGTGCTTTGTACTGTTATAACTTAGATGAAACGCCCGGCTGTGCTGGTAGCACAGAATTTTTCGTTCAGGGTATTCGTTCTCCTAACACCAATCCAAATCCTAACATCGGGCCGACAGACACGGGCTACTCTTTAACCGTTCGCGTTTACAGAGCCGATGCGTTTTCTTCTGCGGGAGCTCTGGACACCAAACAGCAATCAGTTGCTAATTCCGGGCTCGGCAACCCTAAAGCGCCTTTGGTAATAATGCAGACAGAAATCCCACCTACTACTAATGGAGGTGGTTCGGCGCGTCAATCATTATGTTCTCGCCTTAACCCCAATGGAACAGTTAGCTCTGTCTGTAGGTAATCAAATCCTTGTTATCAAATCAAAATCCCTCCCCTAAATTGGTCAAGGAAGAAGTCAAAATGAAAACTTTACTCAGGTTGCTTCTGAAAACTCAGCACCAGCAAAACCGCTCTGAACAAGCTCAAACAGAAAAGGGCATGACTCTAGTCGAGCTATTGGTCGGCTCGATTATGGCATTTTTAATCATCACCCCGATGCTTGCCTTTGTAGTTGATATGCTGAATACCGACAGGAGAGAACAAGTCAAGTCAAATACCGAGCAAGACGTTCAGGCTGCCGTTGATTTCATTGCTCAAGACTTGAATCAAGCTATTTATATTTACGATAATAACACCATCAATAATGCCGCTGCCGATGGAACTCCTGGTATCAGAGCTCAACTTCCAAATCCGGCTGGGGGAACCCCCATTCTCGTCTTCTGGAAACGCCAGCAGATTCCAAATGCTGTTTCTGTTAATACTAACCCGGCTAATCGGGTACTGCCAAAAGATTGTGCTTCAACTACTTGCAACGACACCTACGTGCGAGCTTTAGTTGCTTACTATGTGGTTCAAGAAACCACTCCTAACTCTATTTGGTGTCAGCCGTCAGGAACCATTTGCCCATCTCGCATTGAGCGCTATGAAATTAGAGAGGGCGTGCGAAATCCAGGCTCACCCAATCCGGTTACTCAACCCTACTACAACAATACTCAGGCCAACAATGGTCAACAAGTAAGCCCAGCTTTTAATTCAAATTTTAACTTTAGCCAACCAAGGCTGAACGTGACAACTCCAGCGGGATTCGCAGATCCAATTTTTACGGGGCAAAATCCTCAAGTGCTGGTTAATTATATAGACCAGACGGCGGTGCCAGCAAGCGATCCACAGGAGTGCGAAAAAGCTCTTGGCAATCCCACTGCTACAGTACCAGGGCAAATCGCACCAGTCGCAATCCTAGAACCAACCCTAAGAGTAAGCGACCCAGCTAATAGCTTCTACGCTTGCGTAGATTCAGCAAGAAACATAGCCAGAGTTACTATCAGAGGAAATAGCCTGCGCCGCCTTCAAGCAGATGCTACTTACAATCCTAAAAATCCCGCATTTTTCCCAACAGCAAGCGTGCAAGTACAAGGTCGCGGTGCGTTAGGACAGTAACTTATACTTGAAACACATTTCCGAATCGCCCCCGCCGATCAAAAACAGGAGACTACAATGAAAACCCCACGAATATTATTAAAACTTTTGCAGAACTCTGCCGCCAAAGCCAGCCCTAATTTCAACAATACTGCATCCAGAAAGGGCGATGGAGGATTCACCCTTCTAGAAGTGCTGATCGTAGTGTTGGTATTAGGTATATTTGCTTCGATCGCAGCTCCGGGCTGGCTGGGATTCATCAACAGACAAAGAGTCCGCACTGTGAACGATCGAGTTTTCCAATCATTACGACTTGCACAAAGTGAAGCCAAGCGAACCAAGCGCGATGTTACTATTATATTTGACACATCTGACCCGCTAAATGTCACGTTTAACCCGGCAATAGCTACGGGTGGTAGTACCCAGCAGTTAAATGGTGGAGGTGAAATAAAACCAGGACAGATTCAACTTGCTGTTATTGGTGGAGATACTCCTGTTCCTGTTCTTAATCCTCCTCTTACTGCTACTCAAAAATCGCTGACCTTTAAATTTGATGGTGCCTTCGATCCAAACAGTCAACCAACCCTACCTTTTATAGTCACAGTTTCTTCAGTTAACGGCGGTACAAAACAGTGCGTAATTGTGCAAACTCTCCTAGGAGGAATGCGAACTGATGAGGGAAATGTTTGTCAATAATAGCTTTCAATAAATTTAATTTGAATTTTTAACAGCGATTCGGCATAAGTTCTGAATTCCTAAAATATATTAATACCAATTTAAAAAAGCTAGAATGCTCAATCTTATACCAATTATTAAAAGCTCCCCGCACCGGACACGGCAATGACTTTCATCGTGTCAACAATCAGGCTCAAACCCTTTGTATCTCTCGTTTATACCCGAGGCTTCTTCCCCCCTAGCCCCCCTTAAGAAGAGGGGGACAAGAATAAGCGTCAAAGTCGACCCCTACTCCCCTTCTTAAGGGGGATTTAGGGGGAGCGGGTCTCGGCTATAAAGGAGAGATACAAAGGTTTTCGGGCTTAAATTAACACACCTTGGACACGACGGCGTGTCCTGTATTTCATGCGATCGCAAAATGGCATTACATAAATTATTTGATATTTCAAATCCCCTTAAAACAGTCAAACTATGCAGCTAGAACTCAAACAAATCATAGTCCAACCAGGAAATCAATTACTGCTAAAAGACATAACCTGGCCGATGTTTGAAACCATATTAGCAGAATTGGGAGAAAACCGCGCATCCCGACTTTCATACAGCAACGGAACATTAGAAATCATGGTACCGCTACCGGAACACGAAATTGGCAAAGAAAATATTGGCGACTTAGTGAAAATTCTTCTCGAAGAACTAGATATAGAATTTTGGCCGCTGGGTTCAACCACATTAAAAAATGCAAATATGGCTCAAGGATTAGAAGCCGATGCCTGTTTCTACATCCAAAATGAAGCCGCAGTCCGAGGCAAAAATCGCATCGACTTAGCCACAGACCCCCCTCCCGATTTAGCCATAGAAATCGACATCACATCGCGCACTCAGCTCAACAACTACGAAGCATTGGGAGTTCCCGAATTGTGGCGCTACAACGGCCGCAACCTCCAAATCAGTGTATTGCAAGATGGAAAATACATACAGTCCGATCGCAGTCTCCAATTTCCCAACTTCCCGATCGCCGATCTCATTCCCCAGTATGTAGAGCAGAGCAAAACAGCCGGCAGAAACGTCGCCATGAAAGCCTTTCGAGCTTTGGTGAAAGCGCAAAATTAGCGATCGGGCGATCGACTGTCATCCCATAGGGCAGATCCCCCCGGCGCCCCCCTTCTTAAGGGGGGGATAAGAGTGCTCTCTTTCGTCAACCCCTACTCCCCTTAAGAAGGGGGATGCCAGGGGGATCGAGACTCGACCATAAACGAGAGATACAAAGGTTTTTAGGCGATTTATCCGCAGGGGGCGATCGCATCAATACCCGCGATTTCTCCCAAAGGGCGATCGACTCTCATCCACGGCGGGCGATCGAATCAATGGGGCGATTTATCCCCTGCGGGGCTCTCTGTAGGGAAACGGCACTGCCGTGTCCAGACTGCCCTCTAGTCACAAAAGATACATTCCCAGCGAGGCCGGCCGGGAAAAGGCACTGCCGTGTTCTGACTGTTATATTGTCATAAAATATACATTGCAAGCGATGTGGGTAGGGAAACGTCACTGCCGTATCGGGGCGCGCAGCTTTTTTGAATAGGTATAAATTTTCAGTAAATACCGAGCTACACACTAACCAAACTCAAAAGTTAAGATCGACACATCAAAAAATACTTCCTCCCAGCCATTTTTCATTTCAAGCCAAATATCAAGGAGTGCATCAAAATGTTAATCAATAAAACGCTCAAAGGCAGAGCCGCTACACCTGCCGGTGGTTTTACAATGGTTGAGACATTGATAATTATTTTAATCATCGGGATATTTTGTGCGATCGTCAGCCCCTCTTGGCTGATGTTCATCAACAACCAGCGTTTGAAGGTATCAGTCGATCGGGCTTATTGGGCAATGGAACTTGCGCGCAGCAACGCCAAACGCGACAAAATTTCATGGCAAACCAGCTTCAAAGAAGTAGGAGAAAACGTACAAGTAGCAGTCCACAAAGCCGAGATTACACCAGGCCAAGTACCAGCCAACCAATGGAAAAACCTAGAGCCAAAAATTAAAATAGATACACATGAAACAACAGTGCTCCAAGTAAATGAAAGCAACGAGCAAAAAGAAAACGGAACAATCTGGCGAGTCATGTTCAACTACCGAGGTTGCCCCGTATCTCGAAACGACCACGACTGCACGCTAACGAGTATAAGAGCCAAAGGAACCCTAACACTATCTCATCCCAACTTAAACAAGAGCGAACGCTGCGTCATCATCTCCACTCTCTTAGGACATAAGCGCATCTCCAGCAGACAATCAAAACCCAATCCAAACAACGACAAAAAAAGATACTGCTACTGACACCGCACCCAGGCCTCACCCTTGTACTCTTGTCCCCCCCTTGGTTCGGGGGGCGCCAGGGTGATCTGGCAAGAGGCTATACACGAGAGATACAGCAGACATCGGTGAACCCGCCCCCACGCGAATCAACTCCATTTAACCCGCGCTTCCTACTTTTTACTCGGTGGAATTTTCTCGATCGAAATCAGCGCCTCCATCACCGACTCCACAATCGGCGCTGCCACAACTCCCCCCGTACCACCACCCTTAGGCTCATCAATCACCGCCAGCACCACATACCGAGGAGCCTCCACAGGCACGATCCCCACAAAGCTAGTAATAATCGCCTTATCAGAATAACCCCTACCAGCACTAGCTTTTTGAGCCGTCCCCGTTTTCCCAGCAATCCGATACCCAGGAATTTGTGCAGCTTTCCCCGTACCGCCATCAACCACTGTTTCCATCATTTCCAAAACCTGCTTAGTAGTTTTCGGCGAAAAAACCTGCTTCGGAACAGCCCTCGGCAGCTTCCAAAAAGCTTGACCATCCCGATCGAAAAGTCCCCGCACAACATGAGGAGTTACCAACTTGCCGCCGTTAGCCAAAGCCCCATTAAGCTGCACCAACTGCATCGGAGTAATCGAAAAACCCTGACCAAAAGCAGTAGTAGCAACTTCCACCGGAGAATTAATAAATTGCTCTCGATTTTTAAGCTGACTGGTTACTTCAAAAGGCAAATCAGTACCCGCAGTTTGTCCCAGTCCCAGTTTTTCTAAAGCCTGATAGTAAAGAGAAGATTTCATCGTGTTCATTACGTGCACCATCCCCACATTACTAGAATGTTTCAAAATCTCAGTAACAGTCGAAGGGCCGCGCGCGCCTGCTGATTGGTAATCGGAATTTTGGATAGTCCAGACATCCATATAAATCCGACCTTCATCGTTAAACACAGTATTAGGTTTGACCGCACCGGCTTCCAGGGCGATCGCCACATTAATCGGTTTAAAAGTCGAACCAGGCTCATAAACATCAGTTACAGCCCAATTTTTATAGCGCGACAAATCGAAATTAAAATATTGATTCGGGTCATAAGAAGGTTCCGCCACCACCGACAGCAACTCCCCGTTGCGGGCATCCATCACAATCACCGTACCCCGCTTCGCCTCGTGTTTCTCCATTTTCTCCTTCAGGGCAATCCGGGCGGCCCGCTGCAAGCGACTGTCGATCGTCAATTGCAATTTCAAGTCATCAAGCTGCACAAAACCCGCCGTCAGCCCATCGGGAACCCAATGCCCGTCGATCGACTTACTAAATTGAATCGACGGCATCGATCGTTCCAGCAAATTCTGCTGGCTGTACTCCACCCCAGCCTGTCCCTTCCGTTCCCCATCCACATAACCCAGAATATCCGCCGCCAACTCCTGCTGCGGGTAAAAACGCTGCTGCTGCCGCACCAACTCCAGCCCATCCACCGGACTATCTTTAATTTGCATCCGGCCCACGCGATCCGCCACCTCTTGAGCCAAAGAACTAGCAATCGTAATACCGCTTTCGGCCAGATTAAACCTTCGCAGCAGTTCAGTTTCCGCCGTATTGCCAGGAGCCACATCGATCGGCAACATCGGAGCCAATGAAGCCGCAATTTCCGCCTTCGAGTGCTTGAACAACTTCGGGTGAGCGTAGAGGGTGTACACCTGTCTGTCGATCGCCAAAACATTCCCCGCGCGGTCAACAATCGGGCGTCTCGGCACAAACGGCTTCGTTTTGAGAGTTTGCTGTTGCTCGGCCTGTTTGCGCAGCGCCGGAGCGCGCGTCACCTGCAAATAAAACAAATTCACAGCCAGCCCCAGCCCCGACAGCATCAACACCGCCCACACAGCCCACAAGCGGAACTTGCTGCGTTTTAAACGCTCCAGCGGTGGCCGAGGTCGGCTGCTAGCGGTAGCGGAAACTCTTGGTTTAGCTTGTTTGCCCCACAAAGTACGCGCGGCGTAGCTATCCCGTAGGGAATCGCCCGACGGTTTTGGGCGTTTAAAATTCGGCGATCTGTAGCGGTCAAAACGGGGGTCATAACTCATAGCATTCAAAATCCACCGACAAGTTATACCATTTTAGATTTTAGATTTTAGATTTTAGATTTGGGAATTGAAGAATTGAAGAATTGAAGAATTGGGAATGACTGATAAATATGGGATTTAGATGGCGTGCTTACTGTTGCATTCTTTTTTTGAACTGGTATTAATTATTTGAAAATTTTAACCGACGGTTGGGATTCAGAAATCGATCGGCACTTGCACAAAAATCAAACCGGAAGCAAGGCCCTCGGACACTCTCCCAAGAGGGCCCTCTCCGCGTTGACCCCGCCCAAAAACGGATACAAGCAGCCCACAGACAATCGTCGTGGAGATCCCAAAATTTTAGACTTAAGGTTCAAGCCTCCAGATTCTCTGCGCTGCAAGTCAATTCTCAAATCTAAAATCTCAAATCTAAAATCTAAAATCGACCGACATTGCCTCAATAGCCCAGCGGTGTTTCCACAGCCGACGATCGCTTCTTGAGAGCAGGTTCTTCTGAGTTTGGTGCTGGGGCAACGGGCGATCGGCGATCCTGAACCGGCTGCAAGAAAATCGTGTCCCCAGGCTTCTGCGGAGCCAAACCGGTTTCTGGATTTTGGGCTTCTTTAGCAAGTTGGTGTTTCAAGACTTCGCTGGCAGCACTCAACTGCTGTTCGCCCCGGCGCAGAGTTTCCAGCTTTTGATACTCTTGACTCCAGCGCTGCTCGCCGTAAACAGTCAAGCCGTAGAGAGTCAGAGCACCGCCCAACAGCAGCACCACTACCGCTGAGGAGGCGCGCTCCACCCGCAAGAGCGATCGCAGCCACACCGGCTGCGACTGGCGATCGGGCATCACTTTCAGCACCGATGCTGGCGCGCCCGGTCCAGGCTGTTCGTCAGTCCGCGAGTAGTTGGGCAATACCGGCCCAGTATCAGCCCGCCTAGCTCGGGCAATAGAAGTAACTTTGCTTTTGGCCCTGTCTGCGGTGGGCTTGCCGCTCGATCGGGAGCGGCGAGGAGAATCTGGGGATCTGATAGCAGCCGTCATAGAGTTCACCAATACGTAAAGTGGGGCAGAGCGCAGCTTGATTGAGGTTAGGAGTTTTTTCGGTTGCCGGTCGCCAATTTAGGGCAATCTCGGCTCGATCGGTTATCCTTACCAAAGATACCTCACAAACAAACAAACCAACCCATCCTACCACTGGTCACTTTGACTTCAGGATTTGCCAAAAAAAGGAATTTTTTGCCGGTTCGCCAGAATCTATGTGAAATTTATTAACAAATGCAGTATTGTAATCAACGAGCGAATCGTCGATCTATTCGTGCCAGCATTGTTTCTCAAGTACACTATTCCCTTCCTTGCGATGGGTTTTGAATGTTAAGGAGTGTTTATGAACAAGGGTTTAATTCGTTTGACTTTGGCAATGGGCTTGGCAGCAGCCCTCGGCGCCTGTGGCGGTGATGCCGGCGGCGGCGGTGGCACTAGCCCCTCTCCGGGCGGTGCTGGTGGCGGCACAACTCCTCCTCCTGTTTCTTCTCCAGCACCGAAGGAATCTCCAAAGGCTTCTCCTGGCGCTGAAAAGTCTCCTGGCGCTGAAAAGTCTCCGGCTGGTGGAACAGCTTCTCCTTCTCCATCTCCTAAAAAGCCCTAACTAGGGCGATCGCGGAGTACAACCCCAACAGGCCTAGGCTCAAGCGTGAAAAATGGTTCGCTCTTCGCATTTTTCAATCTCATCAGTCTAGGTCTCAAGTTGGGTGTTATTTATTGTCAGATGCTTTTACTACAGTTCAGCACCTCCCCTTACTGCCGCAAAATCCGCTTAGCGCTGGGTTACAAGGGCATCCCCTTTCAAGTTGAAAATTTGACTCCGGGCCTGCACGTTTTGAAACTCAAGCCTCTAACGGGGGGTTTGAGGACAGTGCCGGTACTTCTACCTCAACTAGACGGTCAACCTCCGGCGATCTCCGACTCGACGCAAATTTTGCACTCGATCGAGTCTCGTTTTCCTTCGCCGCCGCTGTTGCCCGCAGACGAGAGCATGCAAGCAGAGGCTTGGACGATCGAAGACTGGCTCGATGAAAGCATCGGCATTGCCACTCGATTTGTTTACTACGAGTTTCGCGCCGGTGCGGGCAAGGAAATCGACCCGTCTGTTTTGAGCCAGTTAGTGATTCAATTGGCGCGCCGCCAGTTCGGCATTAACCGGGCTTCGGCAAAACTCGCCGAGTTGCGCCTGAGTGCTGCTTTAGATTGGTTGCAGCACCGTCGCTGGCCTGATGGTTCCTATTTGGTAGGCGACTCCTTGAGCGTGGCAGATATTACTGCTGCCGCGCTGCTGAGTCCTTTAGCTTTGATTCCTCAATATCGCATTGACTATCCTTGGCTGTTTGAGCGCATTGCCCAAATTCACGAAGTTTGCGGCGAAACCCTGCCTCCGGGATTTTAAAGTGTACCGGGCGGGCGATCGCCCCTGCCTGAAAATTCCAGCGGTTAACCATCATTGAGTTCTCGGCAAAACTCACGCTCCTTGACGCCCGTGGGTTCGCAAATCCACAAGAGTTTGAAAAAAAAAGTTACATATCACACAGGTTAAAAAAAGTCAAGGAGAGTATCGGAAAAATATAAATTTTTCGATGGGTTTTAATATTTCTATACTTAGATGTTAGCCCTTAGCAGTAAAATCACAGCTTGGTCGCCAGCAAGTCAAGAGCCCGCGCGATCGTCGGCAGCGATCGTGGTAGGATGAGCGATAAAAAATGTATCCAAATGTAAAGTGCAGCGCCGCCAACGGTTTTGAAAGCCATTTAGTCAAAAGATTGAGGTAAGTAGTTTTATGCCCGCGACCGTCCCCTTTGAACAGATTGACCGGATTGTTGGGAATCAGCACCACGATCCATTTGAAGTGCTAGGCCCCCACGCGATCGAAGAAAATGGCAAAAAAGTCTGGGCCGTCCGAGCTTATCTGCCGAATGCGGATGCAGTATCGGTAGTTTTGCCGGAGGCGAGGGCCGAATATTCGATGAAATCAGATCGTCACCCTCACTTTTTTGAATGTACGATCGACACCCCAGAACTAGCAAACTATCAACTGCGGGTCAAAGAAGGGGAACACGAACGCTTTATCTACGATCCCTACGCCTTTCGATCGCCCAAACTCACAGAATTTGACCTTCACCTATTCTCAGAAGGCAACCACCACCGGATTTACGAAAAACTAGGGGCCCACTTCACCGAAGTAGACGGCATCACAGGAGTATATTTTGCTGTTTGGGCTCCAAATGCCCGCAACGTCTCAGTCTTAGGAGATTTCAACTATTGGGACGGCCGCAAACATCAAATGCGGAAATCCCAAAACGGCATCTGGGAATTATTCATTCCGGGACTATCCTACGGAACTCACTACAAATACGAAGTGAAAAACCAAGACGGACATCCCTACGAAAAATCCGACCCCTACGGTTTCCAGCAAGAGGTACGGCCGAAAACAGCCTCAATTGTCACCGACTTAGATACCTACACTTGGCACGACAGCGCTTGGATCGAACAGCGGCGGCACACAGACCAACTGACGCAGCCGATTTCGGTTTACGAATGCCACATCGGTTCTTGGCTGCACGCGGCTACTGCTGAACCAGCCGTACTGCCGAACGGAGAAATACAACCAGCCGTTCCGGTTTCGGAACTCAATCCGGGCGCGCGCTTTTTGACTTACCGCGAATTGGCCTCTAGGCTGATTCCCTACGTCAAAGATTTGGGATTCACTCACATCGAAATACTGCCAGTGGCAGAACATCCTTTCGACGGTTCTTGGGGCTATCAAGTAACCGGGTATTTCGCCCCAACTTCCCGCTACGGCACACCTGAAGATTTCATGTATTTTGTTGACCAGTGCCACGCCAACGGCATTGGCATACTGGTGGACTGGGTGCCCGGGCATTTCCCGAAAGACGGACACGGTTTGGCTTTCTTTGACGGAACTCACTTGTACGAACACGCCGATCCCCGCAAGGGCGAGCACAAAGAGTGGGGAACCCTAGTATTTAACTACGGCCGCAACGAAGTGCGGAATTTCCTAGTATCAAACGCTCTGTTCTGGTTTGACAAGTATCACATCGACGGGATTCGCGTAGATGCCGTAGCCTCGATGCTGTATTTGGATTACTGTCGCGAACCCGGAGAATGGCTGACCAACCAGTACGGGGGCCGCGAAAATATCGAGGCGGCAGATTTTCTGCGTCAGGCAAATCACGTCATTTTTAGCTATTTTCCAGGGGCACTGTCGATCGCCGAAGAATCTACCTCTTGGCCGATGGTATCTTGGCCGACTTATGTAGGCGGTTTGGGCTTCAACCTCAAGTGGAACATGGGTTGGATGCACGATATGCTCGACTATTACCACATGGACCCGTGGTTCCGCCAGTTCCACCAGAACAACATAACTTTCAGTATGTGGTACAACCACAGCGAGAATTTTATGCTGGCTTTGTCCCACGATGAAGTCGTCCACGGCAAGGCCCACATCATCGGGAAAATGCCAGGGGACGAATGGCAAAAGTTTGCAAACGTGCGGTGTTTGTTTACTTTTATGTTTGCTCATCCCGGAAAGAAAACGATGTTTATGGGGATGGAGTTCGGCCAGTGGCAAGAGTGGAACGTTTGGGGGGATTTGGAGTGGCATTTGCTGCAATTCGATCCTCACCAAAAGTTGAAGCTGTTTTTTAAGGATTTGAACCATTTGTACCGCAGCGAAACGGCACTTTACAGTCAAGATTTTGCTGAGGATGGGTTTGAGTGGATTGATTGCAGCGACAACCGGCACAGCGTGGTGGCCTTTGTGCGCCGCGAGAAGGATGGCGATGAGTTTGTGGTGACGGTGTGCAATTTTACGCCGCAGCCGCACTCTCACTATCGCGTAGGAGTGCCGGAACCGGGTTTCTATACGGAGTTGTTTAACAGCGACGCGCGGGAGTACGGCGGCAGCAATATGGGGAATTTGGGGGGTAAGTGGACTGATGAGTGGTGGTTCCACAACAGTTCTTATTCGATCGACTTGTGTTTGCCGCCTTTGGGTGTGTTGATTCTAAAGATCGATCGGGAAAAAACAGCAGCAAAATCTCAAGAGTTTTAAGTTGTGAGAGTTTTGACTTAACAATCAAAACTTGATTAAACCTCAAACTTTTAGGGTATTGAGAAACCCGGTTCTTCAAGAAACCGGGTTTTTTTCTCAGTATTGGATTAGGTACGTAGTTGCGCTTGGGCGCTCTTTCATATATATCAAAGAGCGCCCAAGCGCAACTACGTACCAATGCTCAATTTTCAACTCCGAGTATCGGAAGCGCCAAGATTGTAAGAAACTTTAGACTGCTCAACTGTTATTACTTCCGAAATAGACTGTTCCTCCACTGCATCTAAATTTGGCAGCGGCATATGCTTCATTTCCCAAACTTTCAGCAATATTAAATATTCATAAAAAGCTTGCAGCGTGCACCAAGCCAATCCAGCTTGACCGTCAAGAAATCCGCCTAGTAAAATATACATATAGAAAAAGCGCACCACAGGCCGCAAAGGCAAGCGCAAAGAAAAATCTTTCAAAGCGCGGCGCCTTTCTACCTCCGACGCGCCGAATATTAAATCCCACCAATTTACTTGACCGGCTGCTAATTGGCGGAGAGTTTCAGCCGCCTCGTCAGTCGAGTAGCGGTTGTGCTTTTCAATCCAGCGGGAAAGACCTTTGCTGCAAGTATAGTGAGGGTAGGTTTCCTTCAAAAAGTGAGTCGGGCCGTTGCAGACTTCCCGTTCTGTGTGACCGTAGTCACTAAACCACACTCGGTCTTTGCGAAACAGGCGCATTTGATAGCGGGGATATTGAGTGCTGCGGCGAATCCAGCGCTCCATAAATATTACTTTTTCAGCTACGTAATAGCCGATATATTCTTGACTTTCGATCGCCTTTAAGCATTCAGCAAACAGTGCAGCCGTCATCCGCTCGTCAGCTTCGAGGATGTAAACCCATTCGTACTTGCATTCTACTTCTTGGAGCATCCAAGTCCGCTGGCGTCCGTGAGTTTCAAAGCGGTGCTGCACTGTTTGGACGGGATAGTTCTGAACAATCTCAAGGGTGCGATCGCTGCTGAAAGAATCAACTACAATGATATCGTCACAAAGCAGTGCCGATTCAATGCAAGCGGCGATATCAATCTCTTCGTTGTAAGTCAGAATATAAATTGAGAACATTCCCAGCTTTCAGTAAGGGCAAACTATCCGGCAAATCAAGTATTTATTTCTCAGGGATGTCTCGACTTGCGCTCGGGAGCGATGGCGTCGGTCAGTCGATTTTAGATTTGAGATTTTAGATTTTAGATTTACTCAACAGATGAATCTGGGAGCAGGAACTCGGCTCTAAAATTTTGCTCTCTCTACACTCATAGCGTCGGCGGCTTGTATCGGTTTTTGGGTGGGTCAATTTTTGCGGTGGCCGAACCGCAGAATTCCGATACTTCTGAGTCCAGTCCAACCAACAGTAATGTAGCCTATAGCTAACAACAAACTGTTGATTCCCGTCTGCAAACTCGAATTTCTCGATCGAGTTCTCAACTCTTTCTCTTTTTGTTGCTTGCGGGTGCGAATCTCGTTGCGAGCTTGATTTGGCAGTTCTTGGGCTTGCTGTTCGAGGAATTTGTCGAGGGCTTTCGGGTCATTTTTCGACTCCTGAAGCACAGCTTTCAACTCCTTGGGAACATCTGGACTCTTGAGTGCTTGTTGCAGCTTCCCGTCGTCTTGCAGCAGGGCGCCTATCTGGCTGCGGCGCTGGCTTTTGAGCTGTTCTACCTGAGCTTTAAACTGCTCGCTTTTAATTTGCCCCTCAAGTTGACCTTCTGCTTGTCCGGCTTCTTTATCGACTTGAGCGAGAGCATCCTTGAGTTCCAAACGAGTATTGTTGAGGTGGACGGGAACCAGCAACAGGTAAATTAGCCCTAGCAAGCTGGAAATCAACAGCGCCCAGAATCGCAAGTCCACCCAAACATTGCGCCGCTCAATAGAGACTCCGCTGCTGCTGTCCACCCAAAAGCCCGTCATCAGCAGGGCGATACCCATTAAAGGAATAATCCCCCGGTCAACTATCTGAGTGGTGGCGGCAAGCTGCCAGACTCGATTGCTCATGTCGGAGATTTCTCCGGGTAGCGACAGAACAATGCAGTCAAGCAAAGCAGAGAGAATCAAGATAATCCCGACTACTTTGAGAGTGCGAGCAGCTACTGAAGAAAATTGACGGCTGTTAGTTGCTTTCATAATTCCTGTTAGATAATTCTACAGCGTTAGATTCAACGAAATTTTGTTTAATGAGTTAACTGGTGGGAGAGCTTATACCATTTTCGATGTTCGATGTTGGGTGTTCGATGGGGAATCACTGATTCCATAAGGGTTTGGCCCCTCGCAAAGCAGTTTCATTTTTTTGGGGAACTGGTATTAGTGTTCCCGTACTCGCTGGTTGCTTCGCTTGGGGGCCATCGGGCGGCCTGCATCACACCATCGCCCGAGGTTCAGTCCCTTGCTCCGTGGAAGCAGGAGTCTTGAATGTGAAAACGGCTGCTGAGATGGGAAACTCTGCAGACCAATCAAACCGTCCCCATTTTAGGACTTTGGAAGCCCCAACAAGAGGCGAGGCAGGTTGGGTACTTCACGTTATTTTCCACTAAAATAGCTCGATCGGGTACTTGCCTAGAATTTCCCCTGGGTTTTCACTTGCTGCGCGATCGCCGCGCGTTGGGCCGAGTTGCTGCACTGGTTGGTATGCAGAGTTTGGCACGCACAGGAGGCTGTGCGCGGAGCGCGATCGGCTGTGGAACTTTGTCAAGATAGCGCGCTGAAACGGCAGCAAGCAACTGCTAGCCTCTTCTACAGTCTGACGAATGCAGGGTAAAGATGAGTTCTGGACGCTTGGGTTCCAGCTTTTAACTAGCTTTGGCTCGCGCGGCAGTGTCAGAAATAATAGACACAGGAGGGTAACGTTTAGGTGGGTTTCACCCCCTACATCTGGCGCCTGCCAGATGCCGCGGCACTTTCATCCCCTGTCTTATAGTAATTGATCTCACAGAGAGCTGGAATAAATAATTGTTTCCCAACGTTTTTCACCTCCAATTACCAACAGCACTACAGGGCAGTCAGTCGATTTTCGCATTGAAGATTTTCGCATTGAAGATTTACTCCACAGATGAATCACCGGAGCCCGAACATTCGTCTAAAATTTTGGGCGGGTGGCGACGAGTGTGGTTCACAAGTATCCGTTCTTTTGGAGGGGGTCCGGTGATTCAACAGTAGCTGTTTTGTGCTTTTTCCTTCTGTTTTCCCGATCGCGAAGCCTTTATGGCATTCTTGCGAGCATCTCACGAGAGTGTAAAAAGGATTTTTGTTTGAGTGCGAGCGGGGAGGGCACTACAAAAGCACAGCTTGCGCTTGATGCTCCCGCTTTCTTGCTTGTTCCTTCAGGGTGTAGAGCGACCAATTACTAATTACCAATTACTAATTGCTAACTACTAATTAGTGGCAGATCGAGCGATTGATTGTTAAATGGCGCAGGTGCAGGTTATCGCATTTTTTGGTAGGATGATTCATCGCTGTTAAAATTTGCTGGTAATGACTGCAATGATTTCTGGTGTTTACAGGTTGATAGAACTTGAAAGCTCGATCGCATCCGATCCGGATTCCTGGCGTCCGATCGTGTTTACTAACGGCTGCTTCGATATCCTGCACGCGGGCCACGTCCGCTATTTGCAGGCGGCAAAAGCTTTGGGGCGATCGCTCGTGGTGGGCTTGAATAGCGACGTTAGCGTGCAAGCTATCAAACCGCAGCAGCCAGGATTGCCGCCCCGCCCGATCGTACCGGAAAATCAGCGAGCCGAAGTTTTAGCCGCCCTCAAATCAGTAGACGCCGTAGTAATTTTTTCCGAGATTACAGCAACTAAACTGATAAGTATCCTGAAGCCTGATATATACGTTAAAGGAGGCGACTATCAACGGGAAACTCTGCCGGAAGCACCGGCGGTTATCGCGGGAGGCGGCAAGATTTCGTTGATCGAAATAGAAGTTCCGAGTTCTACCAGCGCGATCGTCAAACGCATTTTGCAGTTAGGCGCCTAGCCCCCGATCGCAAACAGCAAACAGTGAGTTCAGTTGACAGTTGACCGCTTGACAGTTGACAGTTGACTGCTTGAGGGCGACCTCTACCTGGAAGTCCGAGGATTGGAATAATGAATCGTCTTTTTTTAATTTCTCCCTACAAGGCTTGGGGCTTTAAACCAATTATTTCTGGTAAACTCAGAAGTTGCCCCATCTAAAATACCAAGAGTGCGATCGCTCGTACAACTTCATCCCAATTGCTAAGCAGGAGATAATTTTAATGGAACTCACAAGCAATAACACGATCGCCCAAATCCTAGAAAAAAACAAAGCTGAGCTACTAGCAGACTGGCTCAAAGAACTGCAAAACACCGGGCTGCGGCGGGACGACTTGATGAGAGCCAAAGAATTGCGATCGGAGTGTCAAGAGTTCCTGCAATTGCTCCACATTGCAGTGGGGCACGGTAACTTTAGCGACATCCAGACGCCCGAATGGGAGAATATGCGGCTGCTGCTGGCAGAAGTTTCGCGATCGCGCGTTCAGAGGGGCTTTACCCCCTCAGAGATAGCGAGTTTTATTTTATGCTTCAAAAAGCCATTGTTCGATCGGCTTTGTCACGAATTGACACAAAACCGCGACGCACTCGTCGAACAACTATGGCTTTCCACCAGCTTATTAGATCAGCTAGGGCTTTGGGTGACAGAAATCTTTCTCAAAGCTCGCGAAGAAGTCATCGAACGCCAGCAGCAAGAAATGCTCGAATTGTCAACACCCGTAGTCAAACTTTGGCAAGGCATTCTTGCTTTACCCATGATCGGGACTCTCGACAGCGCCCGCACTCAAATAGTCATGGAAACTCTGTTGCAGGAAATCATGGAAACCGGGTCAGAATTTGCGATTTTAGACATTACAGGCGTGCCGACTGTTGATACTTTAGTCGCTCAACATTTATTAAAAACTGTCGCCGCCGCCCGTTTGATGGGTACTGAGTGCATCATCAGCGGCATTCGCCCGCAAATCGCTCAAACCATCGTTCATTTGGGAGTTGACTTGCAGGATATTCTCACCAAAGCTACTTTAGCAGATGCTTTTAAAGTCGCTTTGCAGCGCCAAGGTTTAACTATAAAAAATCTTAAAGAGGAAAGATAAAAACTATAGCACTTATGGTGTAACAGTGCATTTGGGTAATTGGTAATTGGTAATGGGGAATTGGTAATGGGGAATTGGTAATTGGTAATGGGGAATTGGTAATTGGGAATCGGGAAAAAGGTAATGGGGAATCGGTAAAAAGGTAACTGGTAATCGGGAAAAAGGTAATTGCTCGCCCGCGTACCTCACGAAAATTGAGAAGGGCTATATTGTCTTCCGGCCTGAAAGTTTATTTGATTCAAAGCTCAGAGATAGGTGAATTTATGGAACGGATTCCGATCCTGCAAATGGGAGAATTTCTGCTAGTAACAATCCAAGTAGATATGCACGATCGCTTGGCAATGACGCTGCAAGACGACCTGACCAACCGCATCGTCAAAACAGGGGTAAAAGGTGTTTTAATCGAAATTTCTTCCCTAGAAATCGTCGATTCTTTTATCGGTCGCATTCTCAACAATATCGCTACCATGTCGCGAATTTTAGATGCTGAAACAGTGGTGGTGGGGATGCAGCCAGCAGTTGCGATCACGCTGGTTGAATTGGGGCTTTCCCTGACAGGAGTTCGCACCGCTTTAAGTGTTGAAAAGGGCATGAATTTGTTGCGAAAATCATTGGGTTTTTCTCCTGAGGCGGAAGTGTAAGCCATAAATGTTTCCGTGAATTAGGCACAGGAAGTAATACCATTTTCGATTTGAGATTTGAGATTTGAGATTTTAGATGGGAATGACTTACTGGATATGGCTGGGTAGTTGCCTATAGTTGCATTTTTTTAACACAGGTGTAAAGAAACCTGCTTTGTTTCTAGATAGCTTGTTGACAAACTTTAGATTTCTTACGGGAAACTTGGTTGATGAGGGTAAGTCATATCTTTTGTGGAGAAGTTCTATTGTAGTAGATTAGCCGCCATGTCAAAACGTGAGACACTAGAAATTCGATCGTCCTCCGATATAGTCCACGTCCGACAGCAAGTGCGAAGTTGGGCTGTAGCAATGGGATTCGGCTTAGTAGACCAAACAAAAATTGTTACCGCAGCCAGCGAACTCGCCCGCAATACTGTAGACTACGGTAAAGGGGGAACTGTAACTCTCGAAACGCTCCAATCAGGTAGCCGCAAAGGGCTGCGGCTGATATTTGAAGACAAGGGCCCGGGAATTCCAGACATCGAATTGGCAATGACTGACGGTTATACTTCCGATCGTGGTTTGGGGTTGGGGCTGAGCGGTTCTAAGCGGTTGATGCACGAATTTGAGATTGTTTCCAAAGTGGGTAAGGGGACTAAAATTGCGATCGTCCGCTGGCGATGAGTGGGGAGATGGGGAGATGGGGAGAGGGGGAGATGGGGAGAGGGGGAGATGGGGGGATGGGGAGAGTGGGAGAGGGGGCGAGAAACCGGGTTTCTACGAGTTTTGTGTTTGGTCATGATAAATCTAGGAAGAAACCCGGTTTCTGAAACCACTAATGACTAATGACTAATGACTAATGACTAATGACTAATGACTAATGACTAATGACTAATGACTAATGACTGATGACTTTTTAAATGCGCGCCAGCTTTAGATGAGAACTACAAAATAATGATAGATGCCGTAGTCCTGCCCGTAACAGAAGAAAGTCAAGTCGGAGAAGCGCGGCGAATCGCTGTCGCCCTCGCGGCCGAACTCGGATTTAACGAGACCGATCGCGGTAAAGTGGCAATTGTGACCACCGAAGCCGCAAAAAACGCGGTCAAACACGCCCGCGAAGGAGAACTTTTGCTGCAAACCGTAAAAACAGCGGCAGGATATAGCATTGAAATAGTAGCGCTAGACCGGGGGCCGGGAATGGCAAATGTCGGCCAGTGTCTGCGGGACGGTTTTTCGACTGCGGGAACCCCGGGAACTGGACTCGGCGCGATTAAACGCCTCTCTAGTTTTTTTGATATTCATTCTGTACCAAAACTGGGGACAGCTTTATTAATGCGACTTTCCCCGACCCAAAATAGCCGGGAAGCTTCCGAAAACCGCAATTACTTGGAATTTGGGGTCGTTCGCTTGCCGAAAGCTGGAGAGCAAATTTGTGGCGATTCCTGGGCGGCCCAAAATTGCCTGGACAAAAATTTGATTTTAGTCGCCGACGGGCTCGGCTACGGGGTTTTGGCCGAGGAAGCGTCGCTCGAAGCGGTGCGGGTATTTGGAGAAAACGCTAAACTGGGGCCGAAAGCTATTTTGGAGAAGGCGCACGCTGCTTTAAAAAATACCAGAGGAGCGGCTGCTGCGATCGCGCGAATCGATCGTACCGAAAAAACGATTTGTTTTGCCGGAGTTGGCAACATTGCTGGTGTAGTGTTCACAGACAACCAAGCCCGCAGCATGGTTTCTTACAATGGCACAGTGGGACATCGGATGCAAAAAGTAGCAGAATTTGTCTATCCTTGGTCGCAGCAGTCCTTACTCATCATGCACTCCGACGGTTTGGCGGCGCAGTGGGATTTAAACCGCTACCCTGGTTTAGCTACCAGACATCCGGCTTTAATCGCAGCCGTACTCTACCGGGACTTCAAACGCACCCGCGATGACATGACTGTTGTGGTAGCCAAGGTGAGACAACCAGCTTGATACCAGTTCCCAAAAAGAATGAAACTGTAGGCGAGCTCTAAACCATGATAGTCATCAGTGATTCCCCGATCGAAAATCCCTAATGCTCCAATGCGAAAATGGCATGATTTACCCAATTTTGACGACGGAAGTCCGCTTTGAACAAGACATCGTACAAGTCCGCCAAAGAGCTCGCCAAATTGCTAAGGGGCTAGGGTTCGATTCCCAATCACAAACCCGCATCGCGACAGCAGTTTCCGAAATTGCCCGCAATGCTTTTAAATATGCAGGCGGCGGCAAAGTAGAATTTATTGTCGAAGGCGAATCGCAACAAGTTTTTCGGACTCGGATTTCTGACAGCGGGCCGGGAATTGCTGATTTACCGGCGGTGTTGGGCCCCAATTTTCGATCGCAAACTGGTGCTGGCATCGGTTTAGCAGCCGCGAAACGGTTGATGGACGAGGTGCAAATCGATTCGGCGCCCGATCGCGGAACGGCTGTACAATTAATTAAGCAGTTTTCTAAACTGATGCCTGCGCTGAGTGCGATCGAACTCAATCAATTAGTTGACAAACTAGCGCGCCAAATTCCCGAAGATCCCTATGCGGAAATTCAGCAGCAAAATCAAGAATTGCTGCGGACTTTAGACGAACTCCGCCAGCGTCAAGAAGAACTCGTACAATTAAATCAAGAACTAGAAGATACCAATCGCGGAGTCGTGGCACTTTATGCGGAATTGAACGACAAAGCCGAATCTCTCCAGCGTGCGAGCGAACTCAAAACCAGCTTTTTATCCAATATGAGTCACGAGTTTCGCACTCCGCTAACCACAATTCTCAGCATTTCCGAAATCTTGTTAAATCGCCTCGACGGAGAACTTTCACCCGAACAAGACAAGCAAGTAAATTTTATTCGCAAATCCGCCGAATCTCTGGCAGAACTTGTCAACGATTCGTTAGATTTAGCCAAAGTCGAAGCCGGAAAAGTAACTGTGCGCGTGGCTGATTTTGAAGTCGAAGATTTGTTCAGCGCGCTGCGGGGAATGATGCGCCCCCTGCTACCACAAAAATCGCCCGTCAGTCTAATTTTTCAAGTGCCGCTGGAACTTCCAACCCTCACCACCGATGAGGGAAAAGTTTCTCAGATTTTGCGCAATCTGATTTCTAATGCTCTCAAATTTACCGAAACAGGAGAAGTCCGAGTTGCTGCCCAAATGGGAGAGGGGGGAACAGTTACTTTTTCTGTGGCAGATACGGGCATTGGCATTCCCCCAGCCGACCAAACGCGGATTTTTGAAGAATTTGTCCAAGTCGAAAATCACTTGCAGAAGGGGGTGAAAGGCACGGGATTGGGATTGTCTCTGTGCAGAAAAATGGCTGAATTTCTGGGGGGAAGTATTGAAATACAAAGTTCGCCCGGGGTGGGTTCGACTTTTTTTGTCAATTTGCCGATCGTATATGCTGGAGATCCAGAAGAATCTTCGGAAATGTCCGCAGCTAAGGGAAATGAAACACGGTTAACAGGGGCAAATTCTCGATCGCCTGCGCGGGATTCAGCACCAAAAGTTTTGATCGTGAAGGATCAAAAGAGTTTTTCGGTATTTGCCCAAAGACTTGCTGGTAGAAATTCATTGTACTGCGATGGGCGCCGCCAACGGTGCTGATTGTTTGCGATCGGCTAGTCTTTAGACTTATTGCATAAATCTTCGATCCCGAAACCGCAAATATCGGGTAGATCGATGCAGATAAACGCAGATAATTTCAAGATAGATCGGAGGTACGGTTGAAACCAGGTTTACAAAAACGAATTTTATTTAATTTGCGACTGCATTTAACACTTGTGCTGTAAAATGTAGCAGTTCTCCGTTGCCGACTATACAGTAGGGACTTGGGCGGTGGTTTTGTTCGTGTGGGCGATCGGCTAAAATCCATGATAAATCTCGTTATTAGCAAAATCTCGCTCCCCCCTAGCCCCCCTTCTTAAGGGGGGAACTGGAAGCACTTTCAAATTCGACCCCTACTCCCCGAGGATCGGGGGATTTAGGGGGATCGAGGCTGGGCTAAAAACGAGAGATACAGATGGTTTTAACCGATTGTTGACACCAAGGGGTACTGCGCCCTGTCCCGATCGAATATCCGATCTTGTTTATTTGTAAAAAATGACATTAGTTAAAAAAATAATGCAAATTTAGGCCCGCGATCCAAACCAATACAAAATAAGCCATCCCCAATTTTTCAATCCAAAATCGCAAATCCAAAATCTAAAATCGCATGACTTTCATCTCCCTTCAATATGCCCTGTTTCTGTTAGTTTTGTTCGCGGCTTACTGGTTGGTTCCCCTGCGGTGGTGGCGGCTGTTTGTGATGCTGGCGGGTAGTCTGATTTTTTATGCTTCGCTGCAAATTTGGTACATTCCTCTGCTGTTAGTCGGTGTTGTATTTAATTACTGCTTGGCGATGGCGATCGGGGAACCTCTGGATTGGCGGATTGCTAATGAATCTTGGAACCGCCGCCGCTTGTGGCTGCTGTGGCTCGGAATTGGGCTGAATGTGTTGCTGCTGCTGGGTTTTAAGTATGTGCCTTTTTTATTGAATTCGATCGGCACTTTGTTAAATTGGCCTGTTGCTCTCGACGGTGCTAACTGGGTGAAAACTCACGTCATCGCACCCCTGGGATTGAGTTTCTTTTGCTTTGAGTGCATTGCTTATTTGATTGATGTGTACCGAGGCGCGCCGGCTGCTACGGGGCTGCTGCACTTTGCTGCTTACAAGTTGTTTTTTGCGAAACTGATTTCTGGCCCGATTACTCGGTATCACAATTTGATTTATCAACTGAAATCACAGAAATTTCCGACGCCCGATCGCATTTCTGAGGCACTTTGGACGATCGCCTTCGGCGCAGTAAAAAAAGGTCTTTTCGCCGACAACTTGGGAATTTATGTCGATTTAAGCTTTACCAACTTGCAGCGGGCGGGAAGCGAGGATTTGTGGCTGGCGATTTTTGCTTACGGGCTGCAACTTTATCTCGATTTTAGCGGCTATGTTGACATGGCGCGGGGTACTGCTTTGCTGCTGGGTTGGTATTTGCCGCCAAATTTTGATTTCCCTTATTTTAGTGCCAGCATCGCTGATTTTTGGCGCCGCTGGCACATGACTTTAGGGGATTGGCTGCGCAATTATTTGTATTTTCCGTTGGGGGGTTCGCGAGTCGGTTTGTGGCGCACTTGTCTGAATTTGTCTCTGGTGATGTTAATTGCCGGAATTTGGCACGGTGCAGCTTGGGGATTTATTGTGTGGGGAGGTTTGCACGGTTTGGCTTTGGCGGTGCACCGGGTGACGGATGTGGTTTTTAAGAAGTTGCGGATCGAGTTTTTGTGGGAAAATCCGATCGGGATGGCGATGGGTTGGCTGCTAACTCAGGCGATGGTTTTTGGTAGTTGGATATTTTTCCGACTTCCCGATTTAAAGGATTCGGGATGGGCGATTTCGCATTTGTGGGGACACCCTGCTGACGTGCAGTTTGTTCATAAAGTTTATGTGGAAGCTTTGGGTTTGGAAAGAGTGCATTTAATTTGGATTTTGGCGGCTGTGGCTGCGGCGATGCTGGGGAATTATGCGCTGAGTCGGGGTTTGAAGTTGGAGTTAAATTGGCCTGTGAAATTGGTGTTGGTGCCGCTTTGTTTGTATGCGGTTTGGGTGTTGGCTCCCGATGGGGGTTTGCCTTATATTTATTTTGATTTCTAGAATACCGGGCGGTTGAAACCAGGTTTATACATACCAAACCCGCCTCCGCGGGTTGAAGACAAAAATACCGGGCGGTTGAAACCAGGTTTATACAGACGAAACCCACCTCCGTGGGTTCAAGACAAGAATACCGCCGAATCTTATTGGTGCTTTGGTACGCACCCTACAACTGATAGGAACACCAGTCACTCCAGCTACCGACATAGAGTTTAGCATCGGGAATTCCGGCGATTTCTAAGGACAGTAAATTAACGCAAGCTGTCACCCCGGAACCGCAATAAACGATGATTTCTTCCGCTTTTTGTAATTGAGTCCACCGCTGTTTTTGTTCGGAGGCCGATCGCACTTTTCCAGTTTCATCCGTCACCCCTTGCCAAGGGTAGTTGACAGCACCCGGAATGTGGCCTGCAATGGGGTCGATCGGCTCCCGCAAACCCTCGTATCTCTCGCTCTCCCGCGAATCGACCAAAACCGTGTCCGGCAAGTCTTTTCGCTCTTTTACAGCCTCAATGTCTACCGCCATATCCGGCTGCAATTTCACCACGAATTTACCGTGGGGGCGATCGGGCAAAGTATTTGTTACCGGATATCCCGCCGCTTTCCAGGCGCCCAAACCCCCGTCTAACAAAGCGACTTTGCTGTGTCCCATATATCGCAGCAGCCACCACAACCGAGCCGCAAAAGCCAGCCGCGAATCGTCATAAGCCACCACTAAAGTTTCTGATGAATTAATGCCGATCGCGCTCAATTTATCCGCTAATTCTCCGATATTTGGCAGCGGATGTCTGCCGCCGCGCGTGCCAACTGCACTCGCGAGATCTTGGTTTAAATCTAAATAGAAAGCTCCGGGAATGTGACTTTCTTGATATTGTTTTTGTCCCAATTCTGGGTCAGCGAGGGAAAACCGACAGTCAATAATTACAAGTTGCGGATTTTCGGTATTGGCGGCCAACCATTCAGGAGAAACGATTAAATTGGTGTCAGTCATAACTCTTCAAATCTGTATTTTAACATCTCTAGGGAATTACGCTAAAAGACCCCTGAAACCGGGTTTTTTAGCATTTATACGGCTCTCGCGAAGTATTTTCGGAAAAAACCCGGTTTCTGAACGGTGCGTCTCAGACTAATCTATCGAGAAGGATTTGCTTTCTCTGGTTCTGCTTTTTCTGAATTAGATTTTTTCGGAGTTTCTTTTTCGGAATTGGCTTTTTTAGGACTTTCTTTCTCAGATGTGTCTTTTTCTGAATTGGCTTTCTTAGGAGTTGCTTTCTCAGAAGTTTCTTTGTCAGAATTAGATTTCTTAGGAGTTGCTTTCTGGGAAGTTTCTTTTTGGGGTGTTGCGGGAGTTGGCTCGGGTACAGGGGGATTTACTGCTGATTCTTGAGCGTAAAGCAGATATTTTTGATACTCGATCACTTTTGTCTGAGCTAGTTCGTGGTTGGCGCTAGACACCGGTACTCTTCTCATCAACGATACCGCTTCTTGCCAGCGATCGGCAACCATCGTCCAATCTTGCTTCGTTTTTGCCACTCGCCCTAACTCTGCTGCTTTGACGGCGCTGTTAACGGCATCTCGAAAAGTATCCGGTACAGTTGCTAAATTCTCTGTTTCATCTGGATTCTTCAGAGCAGTTGCTGTCGGCTCGTTCAACATCTTACTGACAAACGCCACCACGGCGATCGCCAACATACCCGTTACCAGCCCGACGACAATGAAAGTCGATCGCAGCCGCTTCTGGAATGCAGCAAGTTCCGGCGATTTATCCTCCTCAATACTGCTCTCCATCTCAGGGCGCGAGTCCGTATTAGCAACCTCCGTATTTGCCACACCTTCTGGCGCAAAGCTCTCTCGTTCCAAACTGCTATTCTCCAAACTAAACTCCTGACTCCAAGCTGCAATCTTACCGCTTTCTCGCCCCTCAACCTTCACTTTGCGAATCGAATCCGGCTGCAAATTCGTCAGTTGGCTGCGGACAAAATCAACTAAAGTATCTTCTCTCGGTACTTGCTCGGCCTCAAGAATTACATCCAAACAGTCGCCGTCGAGATTCGCGGTGGCTGCGATCCCTTCAGATTGCAACTGGCTGTTGAGCCAAGATGCGATCGCCTGTGGATTTCCCTGCTTGGCAAGTTCCTGAAAATTAAGCTCTGTCATAGCTGGACACCTGATAATGCCGAAAGGAAGGAAGAAGGAAGAAGTCCGAGGAAAGTCGGAAGAAGGAATGAAAAAGTCACGAAACAATAGTTTTTTTTATTTGAAAACAGCATAACTGAAATTCAACAAATAGTATAATCTATCTCGGTAAATTCAAGCTCAAAGATGCAAATTATCACTCTCGCTTCCCCTCGCATCCCTCGGGGAAGGACTGAAGTCCGAACGATCGAACCTGAGTTCGGTTCGATCGTTCGGACTTCAGTCCTCAGCAATTTGATACCGCGCGCAACTCCAAGATACCGCAAGCATCGCCCCTAAAACCGACATCAGGCTGCAAAAAGACGTGCGGCGCCCGGATTCGAGATTGGAGATTAAAAAATTGTGCGATCGCAGTACCATCGACGGACAGCCAGTGATATCATCATTTAGTCAATATTCTAGTTTTTATAGCAAATAGCTCGATCGCACAATGATAGCAATAGCAATTTTAGCTGCTGGACGCGGCACGCGCATGAAATCTGACTTGCCTAAAGTTCTACACGAATTGGGCGGGCGATCGCTAGTTGAGCGAGTCCTCCAAAGCTGTCAAGAAATTAAAATTTCCCGGCGACTTGTCATCGTCGGTTATCGAGGCGAACTCGTTAAACAATCCCTGATTCGAGGTCAAGAAATACCGGAAAATCCCGAATTTCCTCCCCTAGAATTTGTCGAACAAACCGAACAATTGGGAACCGGTCACGCCATCCAGCAACTGCTGCCTCACTTACAGGGATGGAAAGGAGATTTGCTGGTCTTAAATGGGGATGTACCTTTGCTGAGGGCAGAAACTATCAAACAATTGATAGCAATTCACACACAGCACAAAAACTCTGCTACTATATTGACAGCTAATTTGCCAAATCCTCAAGGATACGGACGAGTATTTACCGACAGTCAAAACCTAGTGCAGCAAATTGTCGAAGACCGCGACTGCACAACAGCTCAAAGGCAAAACCAGCGAATTAATGCAGGTGTTTACTGTTTTCACTGGCCGCATTTAGAGAAAATTTTGCCAGATTTGAAAGCAGACAATGACCAAAAAGAATATTACCTAACTGATACGGTAAGTATCCTCTCTCCTGTGATGGCGGTGGATGTTGAAGATTATCAAGAAATATTGGGAATTAACGATCGCAAACATTTAGCCACAGCTTCCGATATTTTGCAAGCGCGGGTAAAGGACAAGTGGATGACGGCGGGCGTAACGCTGATCGATCCCCAAAGCATCACGATCGACGATACCGTAGAGTTGCAGCCGGATGTGGTAATTGAACCGCAAACCCACTTGCGGGGGAAAACTTCGATCGCCTCTGGGAGTCGCATCGGCCCCGGCAGTTTGATTGAAAACAGTCAAATTGGAGAAAATGTGACTGTGCTTTATTCGGTAGTTTCTGACAGTATTGTGGCCGAAAATTCGCGAATTGGCCCTTACGCACACTTGCGCGGACACGCACAAATAGGGGCGAACTGTCGAGTCGGCAATTTTGTAGAATTGAAAAATGCTAAAATAGGCGATCGCACTAATGTCGCTCACTTGTCTTATTTAGGAGACGCGACTTTGGGAGAAAAAGTCAACATCGGTGCAGGGACGATTACGGCGAATTACGACGGAAAAAACAAGCACAAAACTCAAATAGGCGATCGGACTAAAATCGGTTCTAACAGCGTGCTGGTGGCACCGATAACTTTGGCAGAAGATGTTACCGTAGCGGCAGGTTCTGTAGTTACAGAAGATGTGCCGAATGACTGTTTAGTAATTGCCCGATCGCGGCAAGTTGTCAAACCCGGTTGGAAGTTAAAAGATGCGAAGAAATAACTAGGTTTGTAGTGAGGACTTTAGTCCGCAGAATTTTCGCAATTAAAGTCCTTACTACCAATACCTTAGTGCGATCGCGCGTGCAGGTAGTTATTAATCGCTTTGGCGATTTCTACTTGCTTGTACGGACTCATAGTGTGCGGCAGGGAAATGCGATCTCCTCCACTAACTAACAGTCTGACTTCGTACCAAATGTCATTATCCCGATCTTTTTTGCGCTCGACTTCCACCCCATAAATCTCGCACAGAGAGTATTCAATTACTTTACGTGCCAACAAACCCCGCTGTTTAACAGTCAGGGTGTTTAATTTTTCATCGAAGCTGTAGGTTTCATTCTTTCCCAACACGATCGCTCCGACTGCTGCGAGCAAAAATATGCCTCCTGTCCATCCCAAGGGGCGATCGTCTTGGCTTAAGCGCAGCAAGCGATGTTTTGCATTTTTAACAAAAAAATTGATGTCCGAAGCAGCAGCGTCTTTATTCCCCCAGTTAGTCGAGTTAGCACTGAAAGGAACATCCCCAACATTCGTCACAAGTACAACTCTGCTTTTGGAGCCAAATCTTTCAACTTTAGCTCCCTGCAAAGCAGCAAGCTGAATTTCTTGGATGTCCGATCCCAGTAAGTGCGATCGCACCAACTGGCAATTTCCTTGTTTTTCCTGCGATCGCTGGCAGCTCAGGGTTGCTGCATGATAGTCAAAAGCCAGCCAGATCAGTCCAAATGCCATTAATAAACTACTAGGGAACCACAAATCCAATATGCTCTTCGTCTGAATTATTAGTTCAGTTGCTGTTTGCTTGATTATTTTCATTTACTGCGCCCTTTGATTCCAAAATTGATGCTACCGATCGAGTTGCTGACCCATATCCGCCCAATTGTTAACTTATATATTATTGGAAGTCATCCTATGCCATGACCCTTCTTATCTTGGTAATACACTAGCACTAAAATGTTTGACCGACAACAAATGTCGCGAGTTTACCTCCGGCTGCGTCGTTTAAGAAAGCTTTCCGTGATTTAAAGTAGATGAATCTTAAAAATATATTAATTATTTCAGTGCCAGTGAAACCTTAGCTTTAGCGCGATATTACAGCAAATAATGGCAAAGAAAGATGAGGAAAACTTTATAATGTAACAGAATGCAAAGTTTTTAGCGCCTAGGAAATTATTGTTACTTATTGATTTGGGCTATTCCCTACTGGATAGCTACGGTTGACGCACTTTAGCAGCAAGTGTATTAACTCAGTGCGATCGCTCGTCCAAAGGGCTGCGGATCGAGTCAGCCTGTTTTTTTGCTTTTAAAGTATAATTGTCAGCGCGATCGCATTAACAGATAAACATAGCAGCGAATACCTTAATTATTATATTTTCCAGTACCTACTTCTACTCATAAATCTCGCAAGAGAAGTATCCGGTAAAATTATTCACCCGCTAACCCCGTTGTTTAACAGTCATTTTACCGAAAGTTTTATTAAAGCTATAGATTTAATTTTTCGCGCTTCCAAACATATGGTAATACCCCAGCCAGCACAAATATGCTCCCAAATATCCATGCACCCCGGCGATCGTCTTGACTGAGATTCAACGATTTGCGATCGGGATTTGCCACAAAATCATTAATTTTATTAGCAAGATCATTTTTATCCCCCCAAGAAGTAGTGTAGTAATCCGTAAACGGAATTACCCCTGATTTGGTTAACAGTACAACTCGGGTGTTACGCTTAGAACCTTTGGTAACTTGGCCTCCCACTAAATTATCCAGAGATATTTCTTGAGTATTTGAACCAAACAAGCTCGATTTTGTGAGTTTACAATTGCCTTGTTTAGATTCTATGCGTTGGCAACTTAGAGTTGCATTTGGTGCATAAAAAACCAGCCACAATCCAGCGACAATTAAGAACAAGCTAGATAACAAGTTCAGCCAGATGTTAGAACTTTGAATTTTGAGTTCATTAAATGGCGTTCCCTTGAGTTTTTTCATAAATTTCTCCTTTTGATGAGACAAAAACTTAAATTGGTAATTTCTCTCTTGTGTCTATTTTATCATGCACAAATTATTTGACAATGCCTCCGGCGCCTTACTGGGCAAAGATATTGCTTCAGTGCTACGATCGCTAAGTCAGATAGCCACGAATCAAATCAGCCATTTTTTTTTGCTGTTGACTGCGGTTAAAGAATAGGTTGCGTTGCGATCGCATTAACAGATAAACATAGCAGCGAATACCTTAATTATTATATTTTCCAGTACCTACTTCTACTCATAAATCTCGCAAGAGAAGTATCCGGTAAAATTATTCACCCGCTAACCCCGTTGTTCAACAGTCATTTTACCGAAAGTTTTATCAAAGCTATAGATTTAATTTTTCGCGCTTCCAAACATATTTTAACACCCCAGCCAGCACAAGTAGGCTCCCAAATATCCATCCAAACCAGCGATCGTCTTGACTGACATTCAACGATTTGCGATCGGGATTTGCCACAAAATCATTAATTTTATTAGCAAGAGCATTTTTATCCCCCCAAGAAGTGTAGTAATCCGTAAACGGAATTTCCCCCGATTTGGTCAACAGTACAACTCTGGTGCTACCCTTCCTACCTGTGGTAACTTCGCCTCCCACTAAATTATCCAGAAATATTTCTTGAGTATTTGAATCCGACAAGCTCGATCCTGTGAGTTTACAATTGCCTTGTTTAGATTCTATGCGTTGGCAACTTAGAGTTGTATTTTGTGCACAAAAAACCAGCCACAATCCAAGGATAACAAAGGGCAAGCTAGATAACAAGTCCAGCCAGATGTTAGATCTTTTAATTTTTAGTTCATTAAATGGTGTTCCCTTGAGTTTTTTCATGAATTCATCCTTTTGATGACACAAAAACTTGAATTGCTAATTTCTCAGTTGTGTCCATTTTATCATGCACAGATTATTTGACAAGGCTTCCGGTGCACTTGCTTGGCAAAGATATTGCTTCTGTGCTGCGATCGCTAAGTCAGATAGCCACGAATCAAATCAGCCATTTTTTTTTGTTGACTGCGGTTAAAGAATAGGTTGCGTTGCGATCGCATTAACAGACAAAGATAGTAGCGAATACCTTACTTCTTATATTTTCCTGTGCCTGCTGCTACCCATAAATATCGCAATAGAAGTATCCGGTAAAATTATTCACCAGTCAACCGCGTTGTTAAATTGTCATTTTGCCTAAAGTTGTATATCTACAGATTTAATTTTTCGCGTTTCTCAACATAATTAAATACCCCAGCCAGCACACACATGATCCCAAATATCCATACAAACCAGCGATCGTCTTGACTTACATGCAACGATTTGCGATCGGGATTTGCCACAAAATCATTGATTTTATTAGCAGAAATATTTTTATCCCCCCAACGAGTGTAGCCATCAGTAAACGGAATTTCCCCCGATTTGGTTAACAGTACAACTCTGCTGCTACCTTTTCTACCTTTGGTAACTTTGCCTCCCAGTAAATTATCCAGAGATATTTGTTGAGTATTTGAACCCGATAAGCTCGATCCTGTGAGTTTACAATTGCCTTGTTTAGATTCTATGCGTTGGCAACTTAGAGTTGTTGTATTCTGTGCATTAAAAATCATCCACAATCCAACGAGAATAAAGGGCAAGCTAGATAACAAGTCCAGCCAGATGTTAGATCTTTTAATTTTTAGTTCATTAAATGGCGTTCCCTTGAGTTTTTTCATGAATTCATCCTTTTGATGACACAAAAACTTGAATTGCTAATTTCTCTATTGTGTCCATTTTATCATGCACAGATTATTTGACAAGGCCTCCGGTGAACTTGCTTGGCAAAGATATTGTTTCAGTGCTGCGATCGCACGTCGAGACATAGCTGCGGATCGAGTCAGCCATTTGGCATTGTTCTGTTACCGAATTGCTTCTCAAACAAAGGATCTCGCATCCCAACACCAACAACTCAACATAGTAGCTACAATTTCCCTCGCTATCTGCTATTTCGTCTAATTCCACCGCACAAATATCGCGAGTTGAGCGTTCGGTAACATGATTCAGCCACAAACCCCGTCGTTTAACGGTCATTTTACCCAAAGTTTTGTCAAAGATATAGATTTCAGATATTGCGCCGTCCAACAAACACAGCGAGAATAACAGAAATATACCTCCACCGATCCAGTTTGACGCCAAGATAATCTGCAATAAGCCAATGACAATAAAAGGAGAAATCAAGAGTAAACCATCCCAGATGCTAGAGGTTTGAATTGTTAGTTGCGTTGGTGTTTGTTTGAGAATTTTCATAAGTTTATCCTGTTATTTTGGGAAAGGATGTGAATTACTAATTTCTAAGCCACGGATTATTTAGTCCGGCTACCGGCGATCGCCATTTTGGTATTGTCAACAGCCTTGACAGCATAAGCATCGCCAGGACGCACCTGCAAAGCTCTGTTAAAATTGATTAAAGCCGTTTGATAGTCTCTCTGTCCGTAGTAGACATACCCGAGTTTCATCGATTGTTTGAATTCGTCTTTTTGAATCGGCGCTATAGAACTTTGAGGAGATGGATCAGCAGCCGGAGATGATTCTTGACTTGGTGATGGATAAATGTTAAGCTCCGAAGGAAAAGAAGAAGGAGAGCTATCGTTATTTTTTAGTTCTAGATTCAGGCGAGGAGCAGAGGTTTTTGTGAAATTTCCGCCATAAAATACTGAAGTAGTAACACCTCCCAAAACAAACATCAGCAAACCAGCACATTGAATTAAGAAGGTTTTTCTGATTTTATTATTGCTCCAATTTTTGACATAAAAAACCAAGGCGGCAAAGGGAACAACCAAGTAAAGGACTCCCCAAATAGTTTCCTCTCCAAAAGCTTGAACTAATCCCCAAATATAACCAACAAGACTTAAAACCAAACCGAGGATAAAAAATAAGGCGATCGCAATTCCAGGCATTTTATTTCTCCGGTTAATGTAGAGTTATTTAGCAAACTGTAAAGGTCAGGATTTCGGCACATTTTTTACCGGAAACTCTTGCTGCTGTTTGCTGTGTTAAAAATAGATTAGCGGTGAAAACAGTTTGATCGCGCACAGCGAATGTTAGGATTTTGGTTAGGATTTTGACTAGGAACTCGATCGCGACTGCCACAAATGACACCCTCTACCCCCGATCGACCCGAAGAACCTTTTGCACGGGCAATTTACGACTGGGACATCGAAAAGCTGTACAGCGACTTAGCAAACGCCAAACTAGAATTCGCCCCCCACACCAGAAGAGGGCTGACACCCGTGGAAAAAAGGCACTTGTGCGGCTTGCTGTGCGGCTGCAGCCCCGCCGAGATGGCGGTACTTCTCAACAAACAAATCAAGGGTGTAGAGGTTGACTTATCCAAAACTTTGTACCGATACATAGAAATATTGACAAATCGGCAGAGAAATGCACTCAAAAATTGGAGAGACGCGATCGACTGGCTGGCAATAGCCGGGTATAAAAAACAACCAAAAACCTCATCCGGCGCCATCTTAAAAGCCACTCTCCAGCATTCAGACAGCATTTTATCGGCCGCGATCAGTCCCGACGGACAATTACTAGCAACGGGCTCCCACGACAGTACAGTCAAAGTTTGGAGTTTGCACAGCGGGGAACTGCTTCGGACTATTTGCGGACATTCAACCGCCGTGTTGCTAGTGGCTTTCAGCCCCGCCAGCAAAACGCTGCTGACGCGATCGCGCGCGGGTACAGTCAAACTGTGGAACCTGCAAAACGGCGAACTGCTGAAGCGCTTAGCAGACGTACACCGCCACGAATCTGTCGCCGTGAGCCCCGACTGGCAAATTTTGGCGATCGGCACCACCTGCGGCACTGTCAAGCTGCAACACCTCAACAGCGGCCAACTGCTGCAAGTTTTGAAAGGCTATCAAGGGGATGATATAAGTGCGATCGCCCTGAGTCCCAACGGCAAAATGTTAATAGCCAGCGGGCTGAATGCAGCCAGCGGTTTCTGTCGGGCCACCGTCACTTTGTGGGAATTGCCGGGGGGAGAAGTGAGGCGAACATTTGGCAGCGAAAATTATGTAGCAATTACTCCAGACAGCCAAACTCTCGTCTGTCATGGCAATAAAACGATCGCACTGTGGAATTTGCAAACAGGCGAATTATTGCATTCCCTGCAAACAGGAATTCGCATCACTTCCGCCGCCGCGATTAGCCCCGACGGGAAATATTTTGCAGTGGGCTGTTTTGACGGTACTGTTAGGCTTTGGAATCTGCGCGGCGAATTGCTGCACGCTTTAGAGGGACATTCGGGCCCTGTTTCTGCGGTGGCGATCGGGCAGTTGGGCGAAACTCTGGTTAGCGGTAGCGATAATGGTACAGTTAAACTTTGGCAGTTGCGAATTTAATATTAATCTCAATAATTATTGCTAAATTATTAAAACTAGCAAATCCCGGTAAGGATCGCAAATTAAATAATTTACACAAGTTTGTGGGATGGGCGGGAGAGCCCATCCCACAAGAACAATAAAGATTGTAAGTTATTTAATTCTCATTCCTAAGCAACAAAAACCAGCGTTCCCTTGTTCGTTTCCAAAGTATCGCCCATTTGCACGCCGTCGTGAAAAGCACCGAGAATGATCTCGCTAGTTTTGCCGATCGCGATCGCACCGCTAGCATCAATTCCGATCGCACCAAAATCTCGCTTGCGATCGTCAGCTTCCGCAAAAGAACGCTCAAAAGCAGCTTTCAAACTCAAACCATCCGTTACCCGAACCACAATTCGCGCCGCCAAACACTCGTCCATGATGTGCTCGCCGATACCAGTACAGCTAACAGCCGCATTCCCAGTCGCGTAATTTCCCGCCGGCATAGCAGAATCGCTAACCCGCCCGATGCGCTCAAAACCCTTGCCGCCAGTCGATGTTCCCGCAGCCAAGCGCCCCTCGGCATCCAAAGCTACAACTCCGATCGTGCCAACCCCCCTTTGTCCCCCCTTGGTAAGGGGGGGTAGGGGGGTTTCCGCCACCACAGTAGCCATTGCTTTGTTAAAATTGCCTTGGCGTTCCTGCATCCACTCGTGCAAGCGCAAATCCGTCATCGGATCGTAAATCGGCAACTGAAGTTCTCGCAGCAATTCCGCCGAACCAAAATCAGACAATACCCGATCGTCCGAACTCTGCAAAAATTGAGCAAGTTCGATCGGATTTTGAACGCGAGAAACATTAATCGCGCCGCTGAAACGCTGCACCAAACCGTCCATCAGCGAAGCACTCATCCGAATTTGCCCGTCCGACTGCACCACAGAACCCGTACCCGCATTAAATCGCGGGTCATCTTCCAACAACCGACAGCCGTGCACCACTGCATCTACGGCACTCGCACCGTCTTTGAGCAGCGGATAAACTGCCTCCAAAACATCATAAAGCGATTTGCGCACCGCTTCAATTCCGCCCTTGCTGTGTAGAGAACTGCCGGCACCGCCGTGAATAACTAGCTTTGGTTGCACCTGTTGCGATGCCATACTTCTAACCGTGAAATTTTCTTTTGCAATCTTAGCTTCTGTTTGGCAAATAGCAACAGATTCTTAATTTTCTGTGCTATTACGGCGACGGCGACAGCGATCCGAGCAGTATTTCACCTCATCCCAGCAGTCGGCCCATTTTTTGCGCCAAGTAAAAGGTCGATCGCACACCGGGCACATTTTTGTCGGTAAATCCGATTTCGATCGCTGCTTGGCCATGCTAATTTTGACAGTACGCTATCTTAGATTATCTGCGTAAATGGGCGTAAATAAGCATTAAATCTGCGGTTGACCGATCGAAGATTTATGCAACGCCGTTTAATTTCAGCAAAAAATCTCCCCAGTAAAAATGGTCGAAACGGCATCAGCCAACATCCGAATCGTCTTAGTCGAACCCGCAGGGCCCTTGAACGTGGGTTCAGTAGCCCGCGTGATGAAAAATATGGGTTTGCGCCAATTAATTTTGGTAAATCCCCAGTGCGATTATTTAGGGGAAGAAGCCCGACTGATGGCTGTGCGCGCCGCCGACATACTGTCCGCGGCGAAAGTAGTCGAGAGTTTGTCGGCGGCTTTGGTAGGATGTGTCAGGGCGATCGCAACTACAGGAGACGATTCTCGATCGCACCCAATGCAGCTAGAAACACCAGCAGATGCTTTACCTTGGTTGCTAGAAGCCCCCAGCGCCCTAATTTTCGGTCGAGAAGACTGCGGCTTGACTAACGCCGAATTAAACCGCGCCCAGCGCTTGATTCGGATTCCCAGCAGCGATGCTTACACTTCCTTAAATCTCGCCCAAGCTGTGGCTATTTGCTGCTACGAACTGTATCGGGAAGCAGGTTCGGCAACGAGCACTGTACGGGATGTAACGGATGTAGCGGAGAGAAGTTCGGCAACGGATTCTGTAGCGGATGTAACGGATGTAACGGAGAGAAGTTCGGCAACGGATTCTGTAGCGGATGTAACGGATGTAACGGATACAAAGAATAAGAAAGAGGGAATATTTTCCCAATCTCCCCCTCTCCCCCTCTCCCGATCCCCATCGGACCCTCCCCTCACCAGTGCTTCTTTGGACAATTTGGAGGGATATTACCAGCAACTAGAAACGCTGCTGCTGAAAATTGGATATTTGCATCCGCACACAGCAGCAAGTCGGATGGAAAAATTTCGGCGTTTGTACAACAGGGCTTATCCGAGTGTTGATGAAGTCGCCATGCTGCGGGGCGCGATCCGCCAAACAGAATGGGCAATAAAAACTTACGCGCGATCGCCAGTTTCTGATACTCTGGATGGGGCGCTGCCAGAAAATCCAACGGATAGCTAGGGGAAATGCTGATAATTTGGGATGTGACATTGACGATTTTTGGCTATCGAACTGGATTTACCAACTTGTCACCTTCATAACCGCGTTTCTTGACTAAAAACCTACGCTTTAAGGTAATTTCCCGGCAAGAAACCCGGTTTCTAATACCACGGGTGCGTTTCGGGTAAATCCCAAATCTAAAATCTAAAATCTAAAATCTAAAATCGATTGGCTGGCAAGCTGAAAAATCTTAAACTTGAAATTTACAGTGCAGAAGGAGTAAGACGTGGCAGAGCGGTTTCCCAAACGATCGATATTATCAGTGATGTCCTCAATGTCCTCGATACCCTCTACCAACTCCGGCCCAAAGCCGCCTAAATCCGGCGCTTCAACCGAGTCTGGCAAATCCGGCCGCCGCCGCCCTCCCCAACCGCAAAACGGCGCAGAAATTCCAGTATCAGAACCTGCGACTTTCCCTCCGCAACCAAGCCGCAGCACCAGAATTAGAGCCAATTCTCCCGCACCTTCCCCCGAAGAATTGAATACACAGGACTTTTTGTCCGATCCCAGATCCGCAATTAACCCCAGAAAACCCAGAACCACCAAAACCACCAAAATTGGAGAGGCGAAGAGTCGCCAACCGCGCAAAAAAAATCTCGCTGCTGTCGATTTGTTCAATTTTCCCGAACCGACTTCGCCTGTAAGCACTCCCGCCAGCAATCCCACCAGCGAACCCCAAACGACAACTCCCCCCGCACCCCGTAAAAGTCGCTCCAGCGCGCCCCCTGCGAGCATTCCAGACGCGAAAACGCCCGCAAATGCCAAAAAAACCCCCGTGGCGAAACCGCGCCCGCAAGCGAGTCAGAGACCGGGCAAACGTTCTGCAACTCGGAACGTGCCGCCGTTGGTGCACGCTACTCGGTTGCTGATTTTGGGAGTTGGGATTGCGGTGATTTGCGGTACGCTGCTGTCGGTGGTAAATGCTGTGAGCCGATCGACTGTAGCGACACAAGAACAAACCATCGCAGGCGAGAAAAACGCAGCCGACAGCGCCTCTGCTGCACCGGCGGCCCCTGAAGCGCTGCAACTGAATCAAGAATTAGCAGCTTTAAAAACAGAAGTTCAGGTTTTAGCAACAGAAAATCCTACTTTGACAGCCGGAATATTTCTAGTTGATTTAGATAATGGAAGCTACCTAAATTTTAACGGCGATGCTGCTTTTGCTTCAGCGAGCACGATTAAAGTGCCGATTTTAGTGGCTTTTTTCCAAGCAGTAGATGAAGGCAAAGTGCAGTTAGATCAGGTGCTGACGCTGAAGCCCGAACACATTGTCGGCGGTTCTGGGGAGATGCAAGACGACGCTCCGGGTAAGAAGTATTCGGCTTTGGAAGTGGCGAGAAAAATGATTGTTGTCAGCGACAATACGGCGACAAATATGATGGTTGAATTGTTGGGAGGTGCTGAGGTTTTGAATCAGCATTTTGCAAGCTGGGGTTTGAGGGCGACGGTACTGCGCAATAAGTTGCCGGATTTGGAGGGAACTAATACTACCAGCCCGAAGGATTTGATTAATATCATAGCGCAGGTCGATCGCGGAAATTTGGTTTCAGTCAAATCGCGCGATCGGATTTTGCAAATCATGCGCCAAACACAAAACGATTCTTTGCTCCCGAGAGGTTTGGGCGAAGGAGCAGTTATTGCTCACAAAACCGGCAACATCAATACAATGCTAGCCGATGCGGGGATGGTGGATTTACCAAACGGGAAGCGTTATTTAGTAGCGGTGATGGTGAAGCATCCCCCGGAAACCGAGAAGCCGGCTCAAAGTTTGATTCGGGATATTTCTAAGATGAGTTACCGCTATTTGAACGACGGAGAAACACCCGCCGATTTAAAAGTGAAAATTAAAAATTAATTGATTCACCCTAAAATTGGTTCGCAGCATCGGACTTCAGTCCGCATCTGGGATCGGAAGACAGAAATCCTCACCTAAAATAGGTTGGTAGTGAGGACTTCAGTCCGCATCCAAATCAGAGGACTGAAGTCCTCACTACCAACCGATAAAAACCTCTAACTTCGAGCCTGTTCAGACAATTTTTAACTCTTCCGGGTATGTTAGCGCAAGTCCCGTAGAGTTTACAAACTATAAATGAGTTTGTATTATGAAACTAACCACCCGACTTGCTTGTTTGCTAGCGCTCTCAACCTTAGCCGTGGGAGTCTCCCCCGCCTTGAGCAACCCCATTCGCTCTTCTCAAAGTGAATTCACAGATATTACAGTTATTTCCAATAACATCGAGCTCAATCGAGCGAAAAACTTAGCCCGTCAAGCAGCAGAAAATGCTAACGGAGGTTTGGGCCAATATCGAGCCGAAGCCTCTATGCACGGTGCATCAGCAGAATCGCCGTTTGTTGACAATGGTGACGGTACTTGGACATTTACGTTTCAAGGTTACAAGCCCGGTTCGTCTGTCTACACGGTAGAGACAGTTGTTACTGTTTCCCAAGATGGGAGGATAAGAGTCGATTACAACGGTCGCATTCGCAGCTCAAATTGACTTTAACAGCACTTCGGACAGTTGCGATCGCCCATCGTAGAATTATTTTAGGCGATATGGCGATCGCCCTGTCAGTCGATTTGAGATTTACAGAGATTCAAAACTAGCAGTAAAGCCATCTAAAGTCAAGCATTCTTCCATAAAATCCTCTACATCATTGACATTTTCAAGTTGATATTCCATAATGCGTTGACCGTCGCCTTTCATCTTTTTAGAAGAAAGAGGCGTGGCCGGATATTTTTCTGCGATCGCTTTGAAAGCTTTGGAATTGAGAGTCCAGCTTTCTGCAGAACATTTAATTATTAAAAGCCACATGATAAAATTCCTCCTTGGGTAAGGTACGTTGTGGCGCGAAGAGCGCTCTTTCATATATACAACAAGAGCGCCCAAGCGCAACAACGTACCTAAAACATCCTTTAGTAGTCAGGTTCGTGAAACTTAGCTCGAAAGTGCCGACATATCGAGGGATTCTGTTGTTTGGAAAAAAGCTAAAAGCCGATCGACTATTTGAGCAACACCACCCTTAACATTAGATTCAACATTCAAAGGCATCACCGGATCGTGCAGTGACAAGCGTAACAGAAACCAGCCGGATTCGCTAGGTGACGTGCAGGAAATTCGCACACCTTCGTAATTATTGGGAACGATTTTCCAGTCGGCTTGCATTGAGGCAAATTCTTGCAGTTGCTCGATGACGCGAGTTCCGTGGGCTTTAAAATCATCCACACCAATTTTAATCCTAAATTCGGCACTTTCTTCAGGCTCTTGTAAATTCGCAATTAAATCCGGCAAAGATTGATTAGCTAATTTGGATTTAGCCAACTCAATCAATAATTTGCTCACCAAGTAAGCGCCATCATCCAGAAAGTAATTTTCCTTCAAAGCGCCATGTCCAGATGTTTCAATAGCCAGCCACGATTCCTGTCCGGCTGCATTCAGGCGAATCGACTCGTCAATCACATTTTTGTAGCCGCGTTTAAAGCGATGGTGAATTCCTTTCAAATCCTGTTCGATGAATTGCGTTAAACCATCGGACGTGATAGAATCGGTGACGACGGTAGAGCCTGGGTGCTCTTGTAGGACGATCGCCGAAATCAACGCGATTAAGCGATTGCGATTGAGTTCCTTGCCAACGTAATCCACAGCCGCACTGCGATCGACATCCGTATCAAAAATAATCCCAAAATCAGCTTGATTGGCAATTACCGCTTGACAAATTGACTGCATTGCCTGTTTATCTTCGGGATTTGGCACGTGATTGGGGAAAGTGCCATCGGGTTCTAAAAATTGACTGCCCGTCGTGTCTGCACCTAAAGGTTTTAAGACTTTATCAACATAAAATCCGCCCGCACCATTACCCGCATCCACAACAATTTTCAATCCAGTCAGCGGCTGCTCAAAATTATCGGGATGATTGACTGATTCCCTAATTTTTTCGACGAATTGGTTGGCATAAACTGAGATAAAATCATGCTTGGTAATGCTACCGGGCGCTGGGGCTGGCTGAAAGTTATTGCTTTGGGCTAGTGTTAAGATGTCGGTAATATCTTTTTTTTGTAATCCACCGTTGGCGGTGAAAAACTTTAAGCCGTTGCGATTAAATGGCAAATGGCTAGCAGTGAGCATAATCGCGCCGTCGCACTCAAAACCGGGGGTGATTGTACTCATAAACATGGCGGGAGTTGATGCCATTTCAAAGTCATATACTGTGGAACCAACTGAAGCGATGCCGTCCATAACTGCTTGCATTAAAGTTGGCCCGGAGAGGCGGCTGTCACGCCCGATCGCAATTATCAACTTTTCAGCAGGTTTATTGACTTTTTGCACCAGCCAACTGACAAAGGATTGACCTAAAATTGTCGCAATTTCGGGCGTGAGGTTGACTTTTTCGCCGGGAACCCCTTCGAGGGCGATACCGCGAATGTCTGAGCCATTTTGCAGTTTTGTCCAGTTGAAGTTTTGCATAATGATTGATGGTAAAAAGAAGGTTCGGCAGCGAGCAATGTACGGGATGTAACGGATTTCACGAAGAAGAGATGAACAGATCAGATGGCCGTTTCAACCGCGACTCGTTAGTGTCAAGTTGAACCAGAAAATCTTTGTATTTCTCGTTTATAACCGAGGCTTCTTCCCCCTAAATCCCCCTTAAGAAGGGGAGTAGGGGTTGACTTTGAGAATGCTCTTTTTGACCCTTATTGCCCGGAGATCTCTCTAAGTTATCCTTTAAGAAGGGAGACTTTGAGAAGGCTCTTTTTCGCCCTTATTGCCAGGAGATCCCTCTAAGTTATCCTTAAAAAGGGGGACTTTGAGAATGCTCTTCTCTTGTCCCCCCCTTAAGAAGGGGGGCTAGGGGGGATCGGGCTTAATTAATGACACTAATCTATGATTGCTTAGTCCCGTTCAACGCTGTAAATTGCCGCCAAGCGGAACTCACCTTTCGCGGGGACTTCGACAATATCCGTCGCCGCATTGGTGGTTTCTACGCAGATTAAGCGCTGATAATCTGCATCGTCGAGGTCGGCCATGTTTTTAGAAATTGTCACCCAGGGATTCCACACTACGGCGGATTTACTGCCAGAGGATTTAATGCGAATCCGACGATTGAGGGAGGCGTCGTCTATGACTAATTCGTTGGTGACATTGAGATAAATTCGATCGACCTCACCGACAGCTACCACTGCACCTACTTGAGTTTTTTCGACTCCACCGTCAACTTTATCAAGATATTGGCTGTTTTCTAAACCCAAAACCTGCACGCGGTTGATGTCGCCGACTAGGAAATAGGTGTGGAAGGCTTGGGTGAGGGGAAATGCTTTTTCGCCCTTATTGCGGGTGATTAATTCTACTGTGAGAGTGGTACCGACGGTAATTGCGATCGCCAGTTCAAAAGCTTGGGGCCAAATTGCTCTAGTTTCTTCGGTATCATTGAGCCCTAGAGTGACTTGGGTGGCGCCGTCTGGGGTGGTTCCGGTGTTGAGGACATTCCACAGGCGATTGCGGACGAACCCGTGACTGGGACGCCCCAAGCCTTCGGGATCTGGGCCAAACCAGGGCCAACAGATGGGTATACCGCCTTTGATGGCTTTTCCTTCGGCGTAGTAGGCTTTGTCGCTTCTGAACATCAAGTCTGCGGTTTCGGTGGCTGGTTGGAAGGAGAGCACTTGGCCGGAATACACAGATATCAAGGCTTTGGCTTGGCCGTTGTCGATGTGAATCATCGGGAAACCGCCGTTTCCGCTGGCGAAGGTGAGGTGGCCGGCGATGCTGTAGTCTGTGTTTAGTTGGTCAATACTCATGCTGGTGCCGGAGGTTAATTGCTTCCCAATTATCCGATATTATGGTTGCTGCGGTTGTTTGTATTGTTGAGTTTGAGTGGAATGCGCGATCGGCTAATACAGTTGTGATGTGGATAATGATGTGTTCTGAGAAAATTTAGGTTTGGTGGCGAGAGTATCTGGAAATAAACCCGGTTTCTGGGAATTATGCAAAGATTAAGAAACCGGGTTTCTGGGAGCATCTAGGTTGGTGGCGAGAGATTTCGGAAGAAACCCGGTTTCTGGGAATTATGCAAAGATTAAGAAACCGGGTTTCTCAGATAATCTAGGTTGGTGGCGTGAGGCTATGGAAAGAAACCCGGTTTCTGGGAATTATGCAAAGATTAATACAACTGGTTTCTGATATCAATTGCCAAAAATAATGCAAAATCCCGATCGGAATTTACGGTTTTTATGGCTGTTTTTGATTGTGTCAATCTTCACAGGTATAAAGGTTTCAAGCCCTAGACAGGGAAATAGGGTTTTTCCGACCCGAGGGCTGTCCGCGCTACTGTGTCCACGTTTGTGGAGAAGTTTCAATCCCTGATAGGGATTTAGGGTTTTTCCGACATGTCGTACTAAATCACCTACCCGAAGAATAATGTTTCAATCCCTGATAGGGATTTAGGGTTTTTCCGACTGGGCGAACCGGTGCCACCTTTAATTTGGTGGAGAAACTGGTTTCAATCCCTGATAGGGATTTAGGGTTTTTCCGACGCGGTAGTCGAAATAGTTCTGGGAGAGATCGTGTCCCGGAAGTTTCAATCCCTGATAGGGATTTAGGGTTTTTCCGACTTGGATTTTGGCGTGGCGCTCCGGCATTTGCACTCCGTTTCAATCCCTGATAGGGATTTAGGGTTTTTCCCGCGCAGTCGGAGCGGCCGTCCTTCGTAGTGGCCGTGTTTCAATCCCTGATAGGGATTTAGGGTTTTTCCGACTTGGCGATGATGGAAACGGCAATTGTAGAAAATGTTTCAATCCCTGATAGGGATTTAGGGTTTTTCCGACCCTCGGAGCTATTAGCTTGTTAGCGAACGGCGTCACTACAGTTTCAATCCCTGATAGGGATTTAGGGTTTTTCCGACTCATATTGACCAACGGACGATCGAAGAATTGAAAGCTGTAGTTTCAATCCCTGATAGGGATTTAGGGTTTTTCCGACCCCTTGTCACCAATTACTCCCGCTTTATTAGCCGTTTCAATCCCTGATAGGGATTTAGGGTTTTTCCGACACTTTTCCGTGAACTCCTGGGCTTGTTTTTTTCTCGTTTCAATCCCTGATAGGGATTTAGGGTTTTTCCGACTGAACATTTCAGTGAATTTTCCCACCCCATCTGAGAGTTTCAATCCCTGATAGGGATTTAGGGTTTTTCCGACTTGAACAGCATCTTGCTGCTTGATATGCCACTCGGTTTCAATCCCTGATAGGGATTTAGGGTTTTTCCGACCTGCGGCCGCTGATGCGGTGCGCCGACTGTTGAAGGCTGGTTTCAATCCCTGATAGGGATTTAGGGTTTTTCCGACTGAAAAAGAGCAGCGGGAGCGCGATTATAGGTTGTTTCAATCCCTGATAGGGATTTAGGGTTTTTCCGACGCTGCAAATGTAAATCATGATTTTTTCTTAATTGTTGTTTCAATCCCTGATAGGGATTTAGGGTTTTTCCGACATTTAAGCGTACAGCTAGCTTCCTCTAAAATCTAAGTTTCAATCCCTGATAGGGATTTAGGGTTTTTCCGACCTGAAATACAACTCCCCCCAAACACCGCGATCGCTGTAGGTTTCAATCCCTGATAGGGATTTAGGGTTTTTCCGACTTGGGAAGCGACTATTTCTTGCGTTGAAGCGCTGGCAGGTTTCAATCCCTGATAGGGATTTAGGGTTTTTCCGACTTCTCAAGACTTGGCAATCGCGTTTGTAAATAGTGGTTTCAATCCCTGATAGGGATTTAGGGTTTTTCCGACTCTATATGCCTACCGCCACGGGTCGAGCTTTTACGTTTCAATCCCTGATAGGGATTTAGGGTTTTTCCGACCTAGAGGAGTTGATTGATTCCTTGGAAGATATGGCGCGTTTCAATCCCTGATAGGGATTTAGGGTTTTTCCGACGACAGTCTTTCTGGTATGTGTAGCCAGCTTTGATGTTTCAATCCCTGATAGGGATTTAGGGTTTTTCCGACTTACACACATTGTCAGCGGAGGATAAATTATGGTTTCAATCCCTGATAGGGATTTAGGGTTTTTCCGACGGTATTCGACAATTATGGAAACCCTGTCCCTAGAACGTTTCAATCCCTGATAGGGATTTAGGGTTTTTCCGACTGCTATAATTATTTGGTACTCCTGCAAAATTGAAATGTTTCAATCCCTGATAGGGATTTAGGGTTTTTCCGACTGAAAAAGCGGAAAATGCCTTTTGGTCAATCGAGCAAAAGTTTCAATCCCTGATAGGGATTTAGGGTTTTTCCGACTGTTGAGCCAAGCTTTACGGCTGCCAATCTTGAAAGGTTTCAATCCCTGATAGGGATTTAGGGTTTTTCCGACTTTAGGGCGGTTTTTCCACGGCTCCCCAAAAGCTTGGGGTTTCAATCCCTGATAGGGATTTAGGGTTTTTCCGACGTGGGGAACTTGGATTATTGATTGGCTCACCTGCGAGTTTCAATCCCTGATAGGGATTTAGGGTTTTTCCGACATCGATACACGCTAAAAGTTGCATCCTCTGGCAAAGTTTCAATCCCTGATAGGGATTTAGGGTTTTTCCGACGTTTCAATTTTAAACGATCCAGCACTAGGTGTTAAGTTTCAATCCCTGATAGGGATTTAGGGTTTTTCCGACCTGAAAGTGCGTTTTGCTTGTATTGATGCACCGGGTTTCAATCCCTGATAGGGATTTAGGGTTTTTCCGACGGAAGATTCACAGCAGAATCGCTGGGATTGCGGGGCGTTTCAATCCCTGATAGGGATTTAGGGTTTTTCCGACAGATTAAACCAAATCAAACTAACAGAACCATGACGTTTCAATCCCTGATAGGGATTTAGGGTTTTTCCGACCAATGAAATTTGAGAATATTGCCGAGGCTCTTGCGGAAATGTTTCAATCCCTGATAGGGATTTAGGGTTTTTCCGACTCGATGGATTTGCTGACTGGCTTGTGAACTTCCCGTTTCAATCCCTGATAGGGATTTAGGGTTTTTCCGACATATATTGCAGCGGCTTAGGTATCCAAGATTTGTTAGTTTCAATCCCTGATAGGGATTTAGGGTTTTTCCGACTCTTTTGAGTGGGCTGAGGTGTTAATAAGTCTAGAAGATGTTTCAATCCCTGATAGGGATTTAGGGTTTTTCCGACCGATAGAATACGCCGCCGCAACAGGATCAGACTAGAAGTTTCAATCCCTGATAGGGATTTAGGGTTTTTCCGACGCTAATTAAATCCGAATTACTGACCGTTGTTGCTGTTTCAATCCCTGATAGGGATTTAGGGTTTTTCCGACTTTGATTTTTCACACTCAGGAGCAGTTAAAATGTTTCAATCCCTGATAGGGATTTAGGGTTTTTCCGACACGGTAGGATGGGATAAAGGTTATTGGGCTGCTGGTTTCAATCCCTGATAGGGATTTAGGGTTTTTCCGACCTGACTGGTTGACCTATGGCGATTGCCCTGTAGTTTCAATCCCTGATAGGGATTTAGGGTTTTTCCGACCTACCAAGCATTGGAAAGGAATCATTAACTGTCACGTTTCAATCCCTGATAGGGATTTAGGGTTTTTCCGACTTGTAACCGGTCTGATCGAATCTGAAGCCATCGAGGCGAAGGGTTTCAATCCCTGATAGGGATTTAGGGTTTTTCCGACTTTAAATGGGGAAATCAATTTTCAGGCGATCGCAGAAGTGTTTCAATCCCTGATAGGGATTTAGGGTTTTTCCGACTTGACGCTCTTTTTAGTGATACTGATGACAGTAGCCGTGTGTTTCAATCCCTGATAGGGATTTAGGGTTTTTCCGACCCGCCCTGAGAAGGTGCAAGTATTTTGCTCATTTTAATGTTTCAATCCCTGATAGGGATTTAGGGTTTTTCCGACGGCAATTTCTAGTTGCTGTTTTTGTTCAACGCTTTGTTTCAATCCCTGATAGGGATTTAGGGTTTTTCCGACATTCCTGGTATCCCAGGCATTTAAAAACATGGCTGTTTCAATCCCTGATAGGGATTTAGGGTTTTTCCGACCTGCTACTCCGATCTCTGTGAGTTGCTGCGTAGTTGTTTCAATCCCTGATAGGGATTTAGGGTTTTTCCGACTCAATTATCAGCAATCAATACGGGCTTAACAACTTTGTTTCAATCCCTGATAGGGATTTAGGGTTTTTCCGACCCTACCGCCACGAGTCTTGATGTTGTTACAAATTCGTTTCAATCCCTGATAGGGATTTAGGGTTTTTCCGACTTGGTTGGTCGTGGTTTGCCCGGAGACTACAGGGTTTCAATCCCTGATAGGGATTTAGGGTTTTTCCGACAACAGTTCGATTGTCCGGCAGCGACAATTCAATTTCGTTTCAATCCCTGATAGGGATTTAGGGTTTTTCCGACGCTTCGCTTTTTTTATTTGGCGGCTTTCGCCCTTGTTTCAATCCCTGATAGGGATTTAGGGTTTTTCCGACACCCCCTAGTCAGAGGCAATTTTATTATGGCAAATTACGGTTTCAATCCCTGATAGGGATTTAGGGTTTTTCCGACTTGATGCTGAGCTCAATATTGGTCAGGCTCACGGCGTTTCAATCCCTGATAGGGATTTAGGGTTTTTCCGACTGGTTTTTGTGGGTGAAAGGCATCAATTCAGGCTCAATGTTTCAATCCCTGATAGGGATTTAGGGTTTTTCCGACATACTCCTTTCCTTCACAGTCTTCCTCAAGAAAGTTTCAATCCCTGATAGGGATTTAGGGTTTTTCCGACTGCAATTAAATTCTCCGCAACTTGCCTTTGATAAAGTTTCAATCCCTGATAGGGATTTAGGGTTTTTCCGACAATCGATCGCACGTAGAATCTCGGCAACCAATCGAATCTGTTTCAATCCCTGATAGGGATTTAGGGTTTTTCCGACTTTGTAGTAGAACAGCACAAATTCATGCCTAGCGTTTCAATCCCTGATAGGGATTTAGGGTTTTTCCGACATAAAATGGCAACCCCTATAAATTTTCAACCTCAGTTTCAATCCCTGATAGGGATTTAGGGTTTTTCCGACCAGGCGTTACTACTTGTTTTTCCTTGTGATTCATGTTTCAATCCCTGATAGGGATTTAGGGTTTTTCCGACTCATCAACCGAGACGATGCTCGATTTAATCTTCCAGCGGTTTCAATCCCTGATAGGGATTTAGGGTTTTTCCGACGCGGCTGGGCTTTTTAGAGAAGCTATCGTCAAAGTGTTTCAATCCCTGATAGGGATTTAGGGTTTTTCCGACAAGAGCCGATCTCATTTCGCCACCGTTAGTAACAGCGTTTCAATCCCTGATAGGGATTTAGGGTTTTTCCGACTCAATGGCTGTACCCCTACCCAGACTCACCAGTTTGGGTTTCAATCCCTGATAGGGATTTAGGGTTTTTCCGACCGAACTTTAGGGTCTCTAAACCAAACCTCAAACTCCGTTTCAATCCCTGATAGGGATTTAGGGTTTTTCCGACATAACTTCGATAGCGCCAAACACAATTTCTTCTGGGTTTCAATCCCTGATAGGGATTTAGGGTTTTTCCGACGAAATCGTATTGACTTCTAGGGCGATTGTTGTTGTTTCAATCCCTGATAGGGATTTAGGGTTTTTCCGACGCGTCGGCTGGCGTTGTTCGCACCCTTACGATAAAGTTTCAATCCCTGATAGGGATTTAGGGTTTTTCCGACCAGTAGTTTGTATTTTTCGCGTTGGCGGGACGCGTTTCAATCCCTGATAGGGATTTAGGGTTTTTCCGACGCCAGCAATGAAGCAGACGCGCAAGCCTATGCCAGTTTCAATCCCTGATAGGGATTTAGGGTTTTTCCGACGATGAATTGATTGAATTATTATTTGATTATTCAGGTTTCAATCCCTGATAGGGATTTAGGGTTTTTCCGACCTTTTCACTATTTAGGGTGCTGTTCTCGCCATGACTTCAACGTTTCAATCCCTGATAGGGATTTAGGGTTTTTCCGACCTGATTCATCCAAAAATTTAATGCTGTCATCAATCCTAAAAGTTTCAATCCCTGATAGGGATTTAGGGTTTTTCCGACTTCGGCGGCCTCTTTTCCAATACCAAACAATCCAGCTTGAGCAATTGGGTTTCAATCCCTGATAGGGATTTAGGGTTTTTCCGACGCAATTGCCTCGTGGTTATCTTCATTGCACCAGCGAATGTTTCAATCCCTGATAGGGATTTAGGGTTTTTCCGACGGGGGCCCGAGAAACAGGATGGACAGCCGCAACAGGGTTTCAATCCCTGATAGGGATTTAGGGTTTTTCCGACCCAGCAGAAAATAGCGCTCTGCACGAATTGCTAGGTTTCAATCCCTGATAGGGATTTAGGGTTTTTCCGACGATAGATCTTAGCAACAGCCTTTCATATAGATTGGAAGTTTCAATCCCTGATAGGGATTTAGGGTTTTTCCGACAAATGTTATCAACTGGAACACTGAAATCAAGAATGTTTCAATCCCTGATAGGGATTTAGGGTTTTTCCGACGTTAAAAGCTAGCTACACTAATGATTTTACAAGCTTGGCAGTTTCAATCCCTGATAGGGATTTAGGGTTTTTCCGACACAGCGCTTTTGTCAAATGTGTCTGGATTTGTTGTGTTTCAATCCCTGATAGGGATTTAGGGTTTTTCCGACTTAAATTAACTTACACCACTCTTTAATAGCTTCAATGTTTCAATCCCTGATAGGGATTTAGGGTTTTTCCGACCGCACCTTCTTCAGTTATTTGTGCAAAACTTTGTCTGGTTTCAATCCCTGATAGGGATTTAGGGTTTTTCCGACTTTGTTTATCAAGCTATTTTGAAGTAGAATTTTTTGTTTCAATCCCTGATAGGGATTTAGGGTTTTTCCGACAAGAATCTTGAGGCCGAGCGCGATCGCAGAATCTAGCGTTTCAATCCCTGATAGGGATTTAGGGTTTTTCCGACCTTATCAGTGCAAGGGCTGCTTAAACTTCTTTGTTTCAATCCCTGATAGGGATTTAGGGTTTTTCCGACGTTTGCAGCTCTCTCATTTGTTGCTGCTGCTGCGTTTCAATCCCTGATAGGGATTTAGGGTTTTTCCGACTTGCCCGTCGGATTCGACTTCGTGAGCGCGACTGAGTTTCAATCCCTGATAGGGATTTAGGGTTTTTCCGACTCCAAGGGATGCCGACTTTTTGGCAGATAGCTCGACCGAGGTTTCAATCCCTGATAGGGATTTAGGGTTTTTCCGACCCTAAAGCTTGCCCTGCATCCCGATAGTTGTAGTCGTGGGTTGTTTCAATCCCTGATAGGGATTTAGGGTTTTTCCGACAGGAATTTTATTAGCATCTAAATTTGATTTTTCAATGTTTCAATCCCTGATAGGGATTTAGGGTTTTTCCGACCCTTAGGCGCTGGCATATCAATAAATTCTAATTGTTGTTTCAATCCCTGATAGGGATTTAGGGTTTTTCCGACTGAAGATTTATCAGAAAGTTCAGTCCCGCAAGTGTTTCAATCCCTGATAGGGATTTAGGGTTTTTCCGACCGTATCTAGCGCGCCCGGAGCGCCGCCGACCAAATCGTTTCAATCCCTGATAGGGATTTAGGGTTTTTCCGACCTTTATGCTGGAAAAACCCAGCAACCCCCGTGATGTTTCAATCCCTGATAGGGATTTAGGGTTTTTCCGACGCTCAAGAAAGTCAATCCACCGACTAAAATCTCGGGTTTCAATCCCTGATAGGGATTTAGGGTTTTTCCGACGGTTTTAAATCACTTTGCGGCTATTAAATGGCTGGTTTCAATCCCTGATAGGGATTTAGGGTTTTTCCGACCGCCTCTGAAAAGCCAGAAAAAGCAGCATCGCTCGTTTCAATCCCTGATAGGGATTTAGGGTTTTTCCGACACGAATTTGAGCCAAACTTCGCGGAGCAAAGTGAAGTTTCAATCCCTGATAGGGATTTAGGGTTTTTCCGACTCCCAAATTGCCTCTTTTCTCGCAAAACGTTTTGTTTCAATCCCTGATAGGGATTTAGGGTTTTTCCGACTTCTGTGGCTTCCGGCGCGGTTGGCTCGCTGAATGTTGCGGTTTCAATCCCTGATAGGGATTTAGGGTTTTTCCGACAAACGCAGTTCGCTTGTTGTTGTCATTTGATCTGTTTCAATCCCTGATAGGGATTTAGGGTTTTTCCGACTTGGTGGCGGTATGAACTACAAAGCCGTTGATGGGAGTTTCAATCCCTGATAGGGATTTAGGGTTTTTCCGACCCATTGGGGTAATGACCGAATCTACAAAAATAGGTTTCAATCCCTGATAGGGATTTAGGGTTTTTCCGACAGCTTATGTTTCAAAGCCTTACGGTATTTGGTTTTCAAGGTGCAGTTTCGACGATCGATCTAAAATTATCATTTCAGCCACCGGCTTGTCAAGAGGCAAAAAAATAAACAGCACTCAAAACCAATCACAGCAAGCATTACAGCGTTGGCGAGCATCGTTTTTTTCGGCTGAGTACCTCAAACCCATGCTGTGCAAGCAATACAGCCGAAAAAATTGACCCCTCAAAAAAAACACCTACCGGTTGTCGCAAATTCTCATAAATCAGAACCGGGCTACAAAACTCCCACTGCTGAGGGCGCCTCCGCTTCAACCTCATTCATCTCATCGAGTTTCAGCCATATTTGCTGCATCAACTCATCCAGCCCAACTCGACTCACAGCCGAAATCATCAACACCGGAGCACCGCTGATTTCCTTCAATCGCGCGATCGCATTTCCGATTTCCTCATCATCAAGATCGATCGCATCTACCTTATTAAAAGCCAAAATCTGCGGCCGATCTGCCAAACCCCGCCCGTAAGCCTTCAATTCTTCCTGAATTGTGATGTAATCTGCGATCGGATCTTCATCAGTAATATCCACCAAATGCAGCAACAACCGAGTCCGTTCAATGTGCCGCAAAAACTCGTAACCCAAACCCGCGCCTTCGTGAGCCCCGGCAATTAATCCCGGAATATCAGCAAAAACAGTACCGTCGCCGGTCGGTTTTTTAACTACGCCCAAATTCGGGATTAAAGTTGTAAACGGATAATCTGCTATCTTCGGGCGCGCCGCAGACAAAGCAGAAATTAAGGTTGATTTGCCAGCATTCGGCAAACCAATAATTCCCACTTCAGCTAATAGCTTCAATTCCAAACGCAAAAACTTGTGTTCTCCTTCTTTTCCCGGCATCGCATAATCTGGAGCGCGGTTAGAATTAGTCAGAAAACACTTATTTCCTAAACCGCCTTTACCGCCTTTGGCCACACAAAAAGTCTGTCCGGGCGTCACCAAATCTGCTAAAATTGCCTGAGTTTCCGCGTCGTAAACTACTGTACCGCAGGGAACTTCGATCGTGCGATCGGCCCCAGAAGCCCCAGTCATATTCTTCGGCGCGCCCTTCTTCCCGTCTTCGCCCTTAAAAATCCGGTTGTACTGGAAATCTAGCAGCGTTTGCAGGCTTTCCACCGCCACCATAAACACAGAACCGCCCCGCCCGCCGGTGCCGCCGCTCGGCCCGCCCGCCGGTATATACTTTTCTCTGCGAAAAGCTACCATACCGTCGCCGCCTTTGCCGGCTGCGACTTGAATATCTGCTCGATCGATAAATTGCATAATTTACTTAATAGTCAGTAGTCAGTAGTCAGTAGTCAGCAGTCATTGGTCATTAGTCAGCAGTCATTAGTCATTAGTTATGATACCAGATCCAAGTACAATGTTTATCTTTTGGTGCGCCGTGTACATCCTACTGGACTAATTAGTAGTCATTGGTTAATAGCTTACAGTCATTAATTGAACATTTGACAAGAATGACTAATGACTAATGACCAATGACTAATGACTAATGACTGCTGACTACTGACTACTGACTGCTAACAATATGAGGATACATCTTCCTTGCAATCATCTGCCAAATAGCAGAGAGCTCGAAAGCGCATCCCCACCAATTGTTCGTAAAGCGGGTTAATTTTGCACATCGCCGGAATGTGCACGATTTTGTGGCCAAATAACACGACATCTCGCTCAAACGGACACTGCGGCGGAATCATTTTGCAGACAAAATGTGCCACTCTGGGATCGTGAACTTCCCAGCCGTCAAGCCAGTCTTTGACGGGTTGCAGGACATTTTTATGGTGAGGTTTATGTAGCCCAGATGAAAGCGGTGCTGCCGCATAATCAACGGCTGTTTGGCTGCTTGGCCCCTGCGACTTGCACGTGCTGTCTTCGATGGTGTGTCGCAGAGATTCGATCGCCTCGACGTTGTGACCCAAAGCTGTGCAAAAATTGTACAGTACCTCGTCTTCCGAGAGCGAGTACGTACCGTCTGCCAAGGCTACCATGACTGCTGTTCTCAAAAAATTCTCGCCGTTGGCGGTGCCTTTCCCGAACACAGCAGCTAGTTCTTCTGCGGTAATCGGTTCAAAATCTGTCTCAAAAGATACCGGATGTAGTTCATCCTGAGTCAGAGTCGCAATCATTTTTTGCTCGTTTTCGTCAAAGTTGCCGTCAGCCCAAGCAATTGTCAGCAATCCGCGCAGCCAAGCGGTAATCTCTTCATTGGTGCAGGAAGATTTCGCGTTACTCATCAGCATTTCCAGTTGGATATACCAGTCAAGTTGTTGGTTTGGAGCGGGATAAATATTCCCCCCTAAATAATTTTTACTGCTTTTTTGCTCGATCGATCTTTTTGTTGAAGGTTTGTGCCCGAAGATTGCTCCAAACGCTTGTAGTGGACGTGTTAAAAGCATATTTGTTCTCAGGAGCATCGCCAATTAGCGAGCTAATCTATGGTTTATTCCGCTTCCTCTAAACTGTCGTCTATCTGGAGGAATAGGTTTTTTTGATTCATGTTAACTATAGTTGCACCGATCGCCATCTCGATCGCATTTTACATAGACGCACTTTGCCCGAACCACCTAATTTTTCACAACAAATAAAAGGTTTGACAGGGCAGGATCTGCTCAGAAACCGGGTTTCTCGCGCAGGCGATCGAGCTTCCCCGTGTTTACATTTTAATATATATTTTTGTAAATTTTTGTGTGTCGGCTCCGCAACATTTGACAGCGAGCCGGCTTTCGGCGGTTGAAATAAAAAGATCGGAGGCAACTATTACGGTCTATCAATGGTTGTGATTGCTGTGTTCGTCTAAAAATAATACCATTTATCAAAAAAATTACTGCCAAAAAAGTGTTGGGTTTGTTTGCTGAACCTGTTTGTCAGGTGCGTTGCTGTGAGATTTTCTGTCAAATTTAGGGATTATTAACGGCGACGCACCCTACGGCTGTGTATCTCTTAATTCCGTTCTACCTTCTACCTTCTACCTTCTACCTTCTACCTGATGACTGCTGACTGCTGTCAACTGTCAACTGTCAACTGTCAACTGTCAACTGTTACTTAGCTTCGGCGGCACAAAATCCAGCGCAATTCCATAGGCGGGCGTCCGTTTGCCATCGGGAAGACATCTCTACCAGTGGCCCAACTGGAAAACCAGGGCGTCGGCGGCCAGGCTCCTTCCGGCAGGTGGTGGCGTTCGTACTCAAACACCAATTCGTCGGATATTGGCACTAAGGGCAATCCTTCCATGGCAGCGGCGAGCTCTTGGGGCGTGAATAAAGTAGACCAGGAAAGTTGGGCAACTTGTCGCACGAGGGCGTCTGGCTGGTAGTCGCCGACGGTTAAGAATGTGCTGAACAGCAACACGCCTCCGGGACAGAGGAAATCGCACATTTTTGCGAGGAAAAGCCTTACTTGATCGCTGTCTCGGAAATGCGAGATGACTTCGGCGGCAACTGCAAGCTGGTAGCGCGCTGGTTTCATCCGCATTAAGGGGTCGAGCACGTCGCCTTCTGTTACTGTGACGGGAAGGTTTTCGGCTGTTGCGGCTGCTTGCAGTTGTTCTGCAAAAGCTGGGGTTAGTTCGATCGCATCTACAGAATAGCCCAATCTCGCCAGCGGTAAGGTATTGCGCCCGGTACCAGCCCCCACGTCTAATATTCGGATGCGATCGGGATTTCCCAATTTAGCAGCCGTTGCCATCAATTTTGCATCTGGATGGGAACCAAATAGAGGCGGTTCTCTGGTGTCTACCCAGCTTTTGTACTGTTCTCCAATTGTTGAGGTACTGACAAGCAGTTTGCAGGCTAAACCTGTTTGCGGCGGCTGTACTGATTCGTATTGCAGGATCACCATCGATGCTGTTGAGGTGCGGTAGCCTTGTTCTAATTTACTGGCTAAAAGCTTGCTGAGTTCGTCTCTGCGTTCTGCTGGGAGGGGTCTGTCGAGGGTGCTAAATAGCTTTTCGATTGACTTGAGATAGTGGTTTACCATTCCCGGTACGCAGGGAAAAACTAATTCTCCGCGTGCGGTGATGCGAGTGTTAATTTTGTAGAGGATGGCTTGCTGGAGAATTTCGGGATTGACTACCAGCGGTAGCTGTTCGTTTTGGTCGATCGTGCTTTCGGCGCCCATAAGTTCCGGGAAAAAGGTTCGGCAACGGATTTTGTAACGGATTTAACGGATGGATTTTGAGGTTTGAGGGAAGTTTGTTGAGAGATGACTGTACAATTTCCGATTAAAAAGAACCCGATTACCCTCAATAAATGTGGTTTGATCGTTCGGACTTTAGTCCGCAAAAATTGATGCGGACTAAAGTCCGAACGATCAAACCTGTTTTTCGGACATGATATTTAAAATATCGATCGGCTGTAGCGCATTTAAATTGTATTTTTCAGGACGAGGTGGAAAAAGCAAATCCTCTCGCCTTCTCCCCCTCTCTCGTTTTCCTGTCAGCCATAACAGGCAATTTATAGAGGTAGCAACTGCAAGCTGGGCTTAGTTGCTGCCGGTAAAAGTCACTTCGGGGAACCTTGACTGAGCTTCAGTCATCGGGCGCCGTCTGCCTTCTTCTTGCCAGTAGTTGATTACTTCTGTGGCTTGGTTGAGGATTTCGACGCGATCGTTGTCAGCAATCCAGTGTTTGGCTTCGAGTTCGTTTTTGAGTTCTTCCCACGCATCTTTGCGGGGCCAGAAAAAGTAAGATGTCAGCGGGCTAGTTCCTTTACCGACAACTTGGTCAACGGCGAGGGCAACATTCTCTTCTAGCCAGAGAACTTTTAAGATGAACTTGGACAAGCAAACCTCCGGGGTTTCGATCGAACTTGTTAAAAATTTCTACAATCGCTAAGCGTAGCACATTTTGTTCAATAATGGGTCATCGGCGATTAAAAGTTTTGTCGCGCGGCTGGGTTTCCCGCGGATTATGGGCTCGAAACCGATAAAATTTGGGCACTCACTCGCCCCAGCTACAGGGATAATTAAGTTATGAGCAGATTTATTTTAGTTTTTGACATTGACGGTGTAGTGCGGGATGTGTCCGGTTCCTATCGGCGGGCGATCGCCGATGCGGTGGAACATTTCACGGCTGGTGCTTTTCGCCCGAATTCGATCGATATCGACTCTCTCAAGTCTGAGGGTGTGTGGAATAATGACTGGCAAGCGTCTTTCGAGTTAGTTTGCCGTTATTTTGAGGGGATTGGGCGATCGAGAAACCAACTCGATTTCAAATATGACGAATTAGTAGCTTTTTTCCAAAGTCGCTATCGCGGGGATAACGATAAAAATTGGACTGGTTACATTTGTGACGAACCGCTGCTGTTAAGTCCGGCTTACCTGGAAAATTTAACAGTTGGGGGAATTGTTTGGGGATTTTTTAGCGGAGCGATGCGGGATGAAGCTGCTTATGTTTTGTCAGGAAAACTGAGTTTAAATTCCCCCGTGTTGGTGGCGATGGAAGATGCACCGGGAAAACCAGATCCGACTGGACTTTTCGCGGCAATTGAACAGTTGGAAAACCTGCACGGTTTAGCAAAGAATTTGCCCGTGATTTACGCGGGAGATACTGTTGCCGATATTTACACCGTGGTGAAAGCGCGCGAAGTACAACCAAATCGGGTTTGGCTGGGGGCGGGAATTTTGCCGCCTCACGTTTTGGATGATTCTGTGCGCTGCGAGGCTTATGCAGCAGCGCTGAAAAAAGCTGGTGCAGCAGCAGTTTTCAGTAAAGTCGAAGAATTGACTGCTGCACGGATTGGAGAATTAGTTAAGTAAAAAGTAAACCTGCTGCTGATTGCAAAAAACCTAAAATTCCGGTCAATCGCCATAAAAAACGTTCGCGCGTGCGGACTTTAGTCCGCAGCATGAGAGCGGAAGGGAGTCCGCACGCGCGATCGAATCTTACTGCGGTTAATGGATCGGACACGATATTACCAATTACCCATTACCAATTACCATTTAGAGATTATTTCAAGTTCAAGAATTTGTCTAAGGCGCTAACTGCAACTGGCGGCCAGCGGCGGGTATTTGCCACCCAATCGAGGTCTTTGTAGCGGGAATCGAGACCGATCGCAGCTACCCAATTGCTCTCAGCTTCGCCGCGCTGTCCGACCTCCCAAAGACAGGCACTGAGGGCTGCTCTCATATCCGCAAATTGGGGATATCTGCGGACAATGTTTTTCATGTTGCGAATTGCTTCTTTGGTTTGTCCGTTTTGATAAAGTGCGAGGGAATGGTTGGCGCGAGCAAAGGCGTATTCAGGAGCTAATTCAAAGGCTTTGCTGTAGTCTTTAATAGCAATTTCCCATTGACCTAAACCTGCTTCGGCGTTACCTCGGTTGTTGTAGGCGGCTGGATCTTTGGGGTCTAATTCTAGCACGTGATTGTAGTCGGCGATCGCTTCTTCCCAGCGTCCTAAACCTTCTAAGGCGGTGCCGCGGTTTAGGTAGGGATCGGGGGCTTCGGGAGCTAGTTCGATCGCCTTTTCGTAGTCAGCAATTGCTGCTTGTAGCTTGTTTTGGCTGACTCTAGAATTGCCTCGGTTGCTCCAAGCGGCGGCTTGTGAGGGAAATTTGTCAATGATTTGGGTCCAGAAAGTTTCGGCGGCGGGAAATTTGCCTTCGTTTGTAGCTTCAAAAGCTTTTTGAACGAGTTCTCCTAATTCCTGCTGGGAAGCAGTGATATCTGTTGGTTGTACTTGTGCGGCGGCGGGCGCGATATTTCCCAACCAAACTAACCCGGTTACAATTAATACTGTAAAAAATGTGAAAAGTGAGCGCATCATCTTTGTTGGCAGTTGAAACTTTACTAAAGATATTATTAACCGAAATTGCGGGCGTTGGTTCGCTCTTATGAGTTAAGAGTAATTTTATGAAAAAACGCTTGCTGATTTTGGGCGGAACGGGGGATGCTGCTGAACTGGCTGCCAGAGCGTCTCAAATTGCTGATATCGAGGTCATATCTTCGCTGGCAGGGCGCACTCAACAGCCTTTGACCCCAAAAACGGGTACGGTGCGGATTGGGGGGTTTGGTGGGGCGGCTGGGCTGGCTGAGTTTTTGCGTCGCAGCCCGATCGACTTTTTAATCGATGCAACTCATCCGTTTGCCGCGCAGATTTCAGCCAATGCTGCGGTGGCTGCGGTTGAGTGTAATGTGCCTCATTTGATGCTGGTGCGCCCACCTTGGGAGGCCGTGGAGGGCGATCGCTGGATTGAAGTCGCCAGCCACTCGGAGGCTGCAACGGCTTTGTCAGGGCATTCTCGGCGGGTATTTCTGACGATTGGGAGGCAGGAATTGGCGGAGTTTGCGGGTTTGGAGGATGTTTGGTGTTTGATGCGGGCGATCGATCCTCCGGCACTAAATACTCCTGTTCCTAACGGTAAATTGTTATTAGCAAGGGGGCCTTTTTCATTGGCAGACGAGCGGCAATTACTCTTGGAATATCAGATTGATACAATTGTTAGTAAAAACAGCGGGGGCGCTGCTACTTATGCTAAAATTGTGGCTGCTAGGGAGCTGGGAATTCCGGTTGTGATGGTGCAGCGGCCGCTGATTCCCAATGTTGAGCGGGTTGCTAATGTTGAAGGGGCGATTTGTTGGCTGATTGAGCAGTTGAAGTGAAACGAACCGCGAAGGCGCAAAGGACGCGAAGGAAGAGGGAGAAGTTGATTGGAAGAACTGGCGCTTAAAATTAGGTTGTTTTATTCATTTCGCGTCGGCGTAATTCCTTTGTGTAAACCTGGTTTCAACCGCCGTCTTATCTTTTGTATTTAAAGAGTTAAGATGATTGTTCATCTCTTGTAAATATGCTTTTAAAACTGGATACTGCGAAGTTGCTAGCAGCGCATCTTTTTTCTGAGTGACAGTTGTTTCTAACGGCAAAACGCGATACTTAGATTTATTGTTCAGGGTATAGCGGTGTACCCAAGTCGGAATTGTTTTGATGCTGGTGATTTCTGTGGTTTTTTCGGGGAATTTCTTGCGGATATTTACTTGCAAAATTACGCCTAAGTCTGTATAATCTTTGGTCTGACCTGAGATAAAGTTTCCCATTGAATAAATTGCTACAGCTTTGCGGGTTTTCCCGTTTTTGCCGGGGAATTTAAAGATTTTGTAAGGTTGGACGACGTGGGGATGGCTGCCGAGAATGATGTCTGCACCGGCTTTTAATAGGTTTTCAACTAATTGTTTTTGTTGCGGGTTTGGCTGTCGCTGATATTCGTCGCCAAAATGCAGGGAAATTGCGATCGCATCTGCTCCTTTTTTTCGGGCTTTGGCGATGTCTTTGACTATCTTTTTTTCGTCGATTAGGGAAACTAGGTAATCTTTGCCTTTGGGTATCGGGATGCCGTTTGTGCCGTAGGTGTAGGCTAGCATTGCTAGTGATATGTTGTTTTTGGTGATGATTAAAGTCGTATCGCCCGCTGCTTTCGATTTGGCTGTCCCTGTGGAGGCAATTTTGCGATCGCCCAAATTTGCGATCGTCCTAATTACCCCTGTTTCCCCCCGATCCAAAGCATGATTGTTGGCAGTTGTCAAGATATTAAATCCAGCTTTTTTCGCAGCATCCAGTAATTGAGCCGGTGCGTTGAATAGCGGATATCCCGTATATCCGCCAGCATCTTCGCCCGCTAAAGGTGTTTCGAGATTTCCCGTTACCCAATCGCCTTTTGACAGGATACTTTTAACTGGTGCGAAAAAACTGTCAAAATTGTATGTTTGCTTTTTTGCATCGTAGCCCGAGATCGTTTGGGTACTGTGCATCATGATGTCGCCGACAGCAATTAGTTGTGCTTCTTTAATCTCAGACTTTGGTTTGGCGGGAACAGGGGTTGCTATTGGCGATGGCGTCCCGCCCCGCAAGCTACGGCTTTCTGTACGCTGTGTATTGGTTTTTGGCGTTTGGATGTTGCAGCTTGCGATCGAAAGCACGGCAATTACCGAGAGCAACCGACGAACATTCATGATTTATGAGAGTGATTTTTTGGCTTCTATGGTATCATAAGGAAATTAGTTACAGCTAAATAAATAGAGTTTTTGCAAAATTAGCAAAATATATTGAGATTATCTGCGTTTATTTGTCTTTGAATTGAGGAATTTATTGTATGACGATCGCAATTGAGCACATTACCCTTGAAGAATTTCTGAAACTGCCAGAAACTAAACCAGCCAGCGAATACATTCAGGGCGAGATCGTCCAAAAACCTCTGCCGAAAACAAAGCACAGCCTGTTGCAATTCAGAAGCTGCAACGAAATTAATCAGGTGACGGAAACTCCCAAGATAGCTTACGCTTTTCCAGAGTTGCGGTGTACGTTTGGGGGGCGATCCATTGTTCCCGATATTGCGGTACTATTGTGGGAACAAATTCAATTTGATGAGAACGGTGAACCGTTGAATGATGTGCTAGTTGCACCTTATTGGGCGATCGAAATTCTATCGCCAGAACAAAGCTCAAATCGCGTAACTAAAAAAATTATTCACTGTCTCGAACATGGCTGTCAGTTGGGGTGGCTAGTCGATCCAGGCGATCGATCGATTTTAGCATTTTTGCCCAACCAACAACCGCAATTCTGCGAAGGTAGCAATGTCGTTCCCGTACCCGAAATGATTCCCTTGAATATCACCGCCGAACAGGTGTTTAGTTGGTTGAGAATGCAAGCATGAAGGGCAGGTTTGATCGTTCGGACTTTAGTCCTCATCAAAACAGAGAACTAAAGTCCGATGCTGCGAACCTTTACCTAAGAACGCAATACCTGCTTGACCGGAATCTCTACAATAAACTCTGTCCCTTGCCCCAAAACAGACATACAATTAATATAACCTTTGTGTTTTTCCACGACTATTTCGTAACAGATTGCTAGCCCCAATCCCGTACCGCTTCCTACGGGCTTTGTGGTAAAAAATGGGTCAAATATCTTTTTTTTCACTGCTGCACTCATCCCGGGGCCGTTGTCAGCAATCCGAATCACCGCAAATTCACCTTGGGAAATTGCCGTTTCTTTCGCAATTAGTGAGGTACTGATGGTAATTACCGGAAAAGGTTGTGGTTCCAAAGCATCGATCGCATTAATCAAGATATTCATAAACACCTCATTCAACTGACTTGCATAACAGGTAACTAAAGGCAGTTGAGCGTAGTTTTTAATCACCTCAATCTCGTGGCGAGCTCCTTGTGAATTCAACCGGTGCTGCAAAATCAGCAGCGCGCTGTCAATTCCTTCGCGGATATCTACAGCTTTGAGCTGTTTTTCATCCAATCTTGAGAAGTTCCGCAAGCTAAGGACAATCTGCCGGATGCGATCGGCCCCCACTTGCATTGAATTCATCAGTTTTGAGAAATCTTCTACCAAAAAATTTAAGTCGATCTCCTCAACCAAATCCTCAATTTCTGGCGTGGGATCGGGGTAAGTCTGCTGGTAAAGTTCAATCAGCTTTAGCATTTCTTGGAAGTAGCGGCGGGCCGGAGTAATATTGCCGTAGATAAAGCTGATGGGATTGTTAATTTCGTGGGCAACACCAGCTACCATTCGCCCTAGACTAGACATTTTTTCAGTTTGAATCAGTCGAGCTTGAGTGCGTTTCAGTTCGGTTAATGCCAATTTTAGTTGTTGTGACTTTTGCCGTTCTCGTGCTTCTGCAAGTTTGCGATCGGTAATGTCCGTAACGCGAACGAGATTCATTCGATCGCCCGCTACATAAATTTGCTTGGCCGCTAAGTTGCCCCAAAACAACTTTCCTTTTTTGGTTACATATTCCACCTCCCGACTCCAAAATCCCTTGATAGCAATCTCGTCCCAAATCGAACTCAATTCTTCGGGTGAAAAACTTTGCTTTTGAAGGGTATTCCCTTCAATATTGAGCAATTCGTCTTTGCTTTTTGCTTCAAATAGTTCTACTGCACGTTGATTGCAATCTGCAATCAAACCCGTTTCAACATTGACTAGGAAAATCGCATCAGCCGAGCCGTTAAAGACTGATTCAAGTAAGTCTTTTTGCTGTTTGAGTTTCTGACTTAAATAACGCAGGTGCAAGTGTGTTTTGATGCGGGCTAAAACCTCTTCCAGTTGAATCGGCTTGCTGATGTAATCTACCGCCCCCAGCTCCAATCCTTTGACCTTATAGCTGGCATTACAAGCATCATCAACTGCTGTCATAAAAATTACTGGAATGTCTTTTGTCTGCGGCGAGTCTTTCAGGCAGCGGCAGGTTTGAAAGCCGTCCATTTCTGGCATCACGACATCCAACAAAATCAGGTCTGGCTGGCTTTTTTTCATAAATTTTATGGCTTGGCAACCACTTTTAGCAACCCGAACGTCAAAATCTGACTCTCTCAAAAAATCGGAAATTAATTTAAGATTGGCACTGGTATCGTCTACTACCAGAATTTGCGGTTTTTTGGGACTATTTTTGATTGCATCAGAACCCGATAAGTTTTGTAGAAAATTTGACTCGATTTGAATTGGTCGATCTAATGACATTTGCATATCCCCGTCTCTCATGAAATTTCTGTGCTGATTCCGACGCTTATAATAAATAAGAATTACGCCTAAAATGGTTGGATATATATATGGGTAAGGTGCACCGAAGAGTACCCTAGATTTAAATGTTCTGTGTAAGTCCTCATTCCGAGCGATCGAGCAAATTGAAAATTGCTTCGTACTCAAAATCTTCGGACAGTTCCTGCACCCTGGCAGCAAAAAAACTATATTGGGGGTTTAATTGCTTCAGCCGGATGACTTCTTGCTCTACTCCTTCCACATTGCCGCTCTGAGCTGCTTCATGCAAGATCAGCAATTCCTCTCTTGGCGGCACCGACATTTCCTCTGGGCTAGAAGCTAGAGGAAATGCCGCCGTAAAATTTTCCCCACTTGCTTCTTGTTGGCAAATCCACGACAAGTTTAAGTAACTCTTAATTTTGTTGAGCAAATCTTTTGCTTGAATTGGCTTGGCGAGAAAATCGTTGCAGCCGGATTCTAAACAATTTTGTCGGTCAGCGTCAAAGACACTGGCAGATACTGCTATAATAATTGTACTTTGAAACAGGGGTAATTGGCGCAGTTGCCGTATCAGCGCTAAGCCGTCCATCCGAGGCATCACTAAGTCAGCGAAAATCAAATCTGGTTGAAATTCAACGGCTTTTTCTAAACCTTCTTGTCCGTCTGCTGCCTCTGCGAATTCAAAGCCGATCGCTTCTAGCAAGTTAACGATAACCGAGCGATTTTCCCAGCGGTCATCGACAACCAGGATTTTCTGTCTTTTACCTTGATAGCCAACAATCCTATCGCTCGATCGGACCGGGGTTGAGTCCACCGTATCTGAGGCAAATGGCAAGTTTAGATCGAACCAAAATCTGCTGCCAACTCCCGGATTGCTTTCAACAAAAATTTCACTTTCCATCAAAGAAATGAGTCTATGAGTAATTGCCAGTCCCAACCCTGTTCCTTCGGTGCGATCGGAAATATTTCCCACTTGCTCGAAGGGTAAAAAGATTTTTTTCAAGTGTTCTGTCGGTATGCCAACGCCTGTATCTTCAATTAGAAAGCGGATTTTGCTGGTGGGCAATTCGCGATCGCCAAGCTGCGGGAATGTAGATAAATTCTCTCGATTAACCGTGTCTGCGTGTCTTCGTGTTTCCGCGTTTTCTTCCCGATTACCTATTGCCGCAGCTTCATTTTCAATGACCTCAACTGTAAATGTTACACTGCCGCGATCGGTAAACTTAACAGCATTGGAAAGCAGGTTCATTAAAATTTGGCGCAGTCGCTTTTCATCAGCATAAATCTGATTGGGAATTTGATTAAGATTCAGGTAGGCAAAATCAATTGATTTTTGTTGAGCTTTGAGGCGGAATATTTCGGACAATCCTTGCATAAAAGCCGGAAAATTAAACGTTTCTGGGTAAAGTTCGAGTTTGTTGGCTTCGATTTTAGACAAGCTTAAAATGTCGTTAATTAGCATCAATAGGTGTTCGCTGCACTGGTAGATGACACCAGCACTTTTGTGTTGTTTGGAGGTGCGGTTTGGGTCTCGCAGCAGAATTTGCGCGTAGCCCATAATGCCGTTGAGGGGAGTCCGCAACTCGTGGCTCATATTTGCTAGAAAACTGCTTTTGGCAAGGGATGCAGCTTCGGCGGCTAATGCGGCGGCAGCCAAAGCTATTTCTGCTTGTTTGCGATCGCAAATTTCTTGTTCTAAATGAGCGTTAGCGCTGGCTAACTCGGCAGTACGCTCTGCAACTTGAACTTCTAAGGTGCGGTTGTAGCCGGCTAAGATTTTCTCAGTTTGTTTGCGATCGGTGATGTCAGCAAAGGTAGCGATCGCCGCTACAATATTCCCATTTTCATCAAATAAAGGCGTACTGTAAACTTCTAAGGGAACTGTCCTATCCGGTCGGCGAATTTCCATGTCCTCAACCCTTACCCGTTCTCCCTGAAACGAGCGAACGACTGGCAGATTTTCTGCCGGATATAACTGCTCGGTTCCAGCCTGATAAACCTGATAACTTATTGCCAATTGCTCGGTTTCGGCTTCGGGTAAAGTTTCGATACCCAGTAATTGCCGGGATGTTTGATTGGCGTAGATGAGTTGTCCAGTAATATCGTGAACTGATACCCCTACCGACATGGCTTCTAGAATTTGATTCAGCCGACTTTCACTCTGCACTAAGGCTGCATTCAAGGATTGGAGTTCGGTAAAAGACTGTTGCAGTTGCGCTGCCATTTTATTAAAGGAATTTGCCAGTTCTCCCACTTCATCAGCGCGGTTAATTTCTACAGGTTTATCCCATTCTCCCTTAGCAATATCTTTGGCGGCGGTGTTTAAACCCAGAATTGGCTTTGTAATCCAACGAGCCGTAAGAATGCCAATCCCTGTAGACCCGATTAATGCCGCGATACACAGCAGGATAGCCGTGCGAGTATTGGCATGGATTTGCGTCATGAAGTCGGCTTCGGGAACGACTGTGACAATCAACCAATCCAACTCATATTTATCCGAGATGGGGTTCACCTGTAGGAAATGGCGAGAGCGGTGAAAGTCAAAATCGAATTTTTTCTTGTGCTCAATTTGATTAAAATTCTTAACCTGAGTCAAGAGAAAATTTACCGAGGCCTGAGTGAGGGGATTCGTACTGTTTCGAGCTACCTGTCTCCACTCTCGAGTATTCAAATTTTTTAGATAATTTGAATTTAAATTTTGCTTAAATGGTGTCTCGCCTGTGGAACTCGCAATCAGTAACCCTTGGCGATCGATAACAAATACCTGGCCTGTCCGCCCTACTTTCAAACAATCTAGAAAACTAGCAAACTCAGGCAGGTAAAGGGGTGCTGCCAAAACTCCCTGAAACTTGCCACCTGCGTCATTAAATGGCAAAAAGTTAACAATCGTCAATATCGGGCGATCGACTCCCTGTGATAGATTAACAACCGGAAGCCAAATGGCTTTACCCGCCTCCTGCGCGGCTCGATACCAGGGACGGCCATCAGGTGGATCGTTGTGCGGATCGTAGTCATGTCTAACTTTTGTGAGCTTAATTCGCTTTCCTTGGCGATCGGCAGTATAGCGGTGAAAGGCGTAATCCGTAGATTTGTCCATAACTCGGATCGCCAAAGAATCACTGGCCAAGGATCTCTCAACAGTGAGGAATTCTTTTTGCTCAGTGGCGATCGCCATACCACTAACTGTGGGATAGATTTGTAGTTGCTGCGCGAAGTAGCTTTCTAAGCCCGCAAAGTTTTTCCAGTCTAAAACTCTCGTGCGAATGGCTGCTGCAAAGCTTTGATTAATGTGCTTGGGGACATCCAGGTAATGTTGCAGATTTTGCTCGACGCCCTCGTTCACCTGATTTATTAACTGATAAGCTAAGTCTTCAACTGCTTGTTGTCCGTTTCTATAGGAAAGATATCCCACCAACCCTACAGTCCCCACAATTTGCAGCACAAAGGGGACAATCAGCACAGTTCGCAGGGGAAATTTCCCAGCAATTCTGGCGAATAAGTTAGAAGCAGCAGGAATTTGCATAAAAATAAGGGAGTGATACTGTTGGCAATTGGCAATTGGCAATTGGCAATTGGCAATTAGCAACAGGTGTCCTTTGAAATATTCCTAAAACCCGCACCCACCTAAAGATAAATCAAAATGCACATTTTGGCCAGAATTGTCGGGGCGAGTTTCACCAATAATATCAGCAGATAATTGACAATCTCTCAAACCTCTGTATCTCTCGTTGATAGCGGAGTCTCGATCCCCCTAAATCCCCCTTAAGAAGGGGGACTTTCGTTGATAGCGGAGGCCCGATCCCCCTAAATCCCCCTGGTTGTTGGGGAGTAGGGGTTGACTTTGAGAAGTGGACGGTTCCCCCCTTCCCAAGGGGAGTAGGGGTCGGCTTTGACCGCTTCCGGTTCCCCCCTTGGGAAGGGGGGCTAGGGGGGATCGAGCCTCAGCTACAAACAACAAGATTTCTCAAGGGTTTTAGTCTTAAATTGACACTAATACTCTAAAACCCGCCCCCACAACGCCAGATAAATCGCAATGCAGAATTTAGGTCAAACCTACCAAATTCCCTATTTCCGCCACCTATCAAATTGGTCTTCCGAACAGCCATTAATAAATTGATTGTTCACCCAACCGTCAAGGATTGTAAAAGTTTCATTAGGAGCAGTCCCAGAAGTTCTGGCCGCAATTTTCACCCAATTTCCTTGTCTGCTAACAGCCCGAACTCCGTCTCCTCTTTTGAGTTTAGCTACAACCGGGTACTTATTGCCGGGGCCTTTGCGAATGTTAACCGCGCCGCCTTCACCTGTAATAAACGAGCATTGAGTTTGCTTTTTTAAAGCTTCTACTTTTTCGGGAGCAAGATTTTGCTGTTTGCCGAAAACTGGAAAGCTGTAAAGCGAAAAACTAAAACTTGCAAAGGCGGCTGCAATGAAAAAGGCTTTTGATTGAGTAAAACTTAGCATTTATTTAATCTCCTTGGGTTGGAAGGACTGAAGTCCTTACTGCGAACTTTTTGGGAAGGACTGAAGTCCTTACTGCGAACTTTTTGGGAAAAACTGAAGTTTTTACTGCAAACTGTTATTTGACAGTTATTTTACGGAGGCAAACCATTGGGTAATGCCTTGGGCGATCGCAGAAGCTAACTTTTTCTGTTCTGTCGGATTCACAATCCATTCAAACTCTTCGGGATTGATCGTAAATCCCAATTCCATTAAAACAGATGGAGTAACGGCAGGACGAGTCATCGCTAGATTGTTCCAGAATACACCATAGCTCGGACGGTTCAACTTGGCAACTAAGTAATTGTGCAAAAACATTGCCAAACTGTGCGCTTGCGGGTGAAACCAGAAAGCGCCGACGCCTTTGGTATTTATCGCGTCGCCGTTATCGGGCAAAGCATTGTAGTGAAGCGAAATTGCGATCGCAGGTTCTTCTTTTTGAATCATTTCCACCCTCGGCGGCAAATCCAAATCGACATCTTCCACCCGCGTCATTACCACATTTGCGCCCAGATTTACCAATTCTTCCCGCACCAATTTCGACACAATTAAAGCTACTGTTTTTTCCCTAACTCCCGTCGGGCTCACTGCACCCGAATCCTCCGGGCCGCCGTGTCCCGGATCGATGAGAATCTTAATTCCTGACAGCGGTTTTTCCTCAGAAATCGGCATCATGCTTGTATTCGCCGGCGGATGTTTTAAAGACAGCACTAAAGTTGTGCCTTCGTATCTCAATTTGTAGCCCCACTGCTGGGCAGATTTGAGATTGAAAGTGTATTGTACTTGCAGCGGCGATATTTGTTGCCACGCCAAACGCGAAATTACCGGGTCATCGTCGAGGCGAATAATGTCTGTTTGAGCGGTGGTATTGTACAGCGTTAAAGTGAACGTGCGTTCACCTTCTTGCACGGTGACTGGGACGGCTATTTCTAAGGGAAATAAGACCTCTGTCCAGCCGGAAACTTGGCGCGACCTGGCGCTGCGAATTAGCGATCGCGCAGGCACGGCATCCTTGACAATTCGCACCTCCGATGCTTTGATCCAAGCGCCGTAATCGAGCCGAATCCATTCTCCCTCGCGCCCGATAACTGTGGCGCGCGTTCCCTTCGGCAGCGGTGTCATCCGGGAGAAATCCGTGCTCGCCCCGGTTCGGGCCACACCGGGTTCTGTGGTGACTTCTGCTACTTCTAAATCGGCGGGAGATAGGATAGAAATTTTGCCAGTACCTTGTTGGCTGATAGTTTTATCGTTCATTGTTAGCTCAAACAATGGTACTCCTAAATCAACTTTTCCTCCCGGCGATGAGACGGAATTAGACTCATTGCCCCCCCTTGGCAAGGGGGGGTTTGGGGGGGTTTTAGCGCAGCCTTGATACTGTTCGCTGCTGCTTTTTGGGATGGGGGAGTTTTCACCTAACAAGACTGATTTGTTGTCCGGGAGTTCGACTTGCGATCGCGCTTTTAGAGGAATAGTAACGCCAGCCAATTTTACCGCAACTCGAGCATTCGCAGGGGCGATCGCCCCAAAGCAGATATATTCCCCCGGTAAACTGGCGACATCGACTTTCGGCGTCAGGGAATCTTTCGCAAAAGCCAAGCCTGTCGGGACTTCCGGCTGATTCGACTCGCGCGTCACCTTAAGAAGGACTTGCTGATTTTCGTAACGCAAGGTAAAGACATTTTCGCCGAGTTGCAGCGGAAATGTCGGGGCGAAATGGCCGGCTGCGGTGCGCGCAATTTGCTGGCCATTTACCGATACTTGTCCGGTTGGGGGGGCTGTACCGATGAGAAAGATGCGATCGGCTGTTGTTTTGTGGTTGGCGGGAGGATAAGCGAGGAACAAAGGCTGAGCGGCCACAGCTACAGAGGCGATCGCCATTATCATCCCAAACACAACTAATCCTAAAAATTTTCTCATTCTCAATTGCTACTAATTGACAGTCTGTTGGTTATTTATACTCGAACTTGCGCTCAGAAACCGGGTTTCTGAGGATTAGCCGTAAGTTTTATTTACTAGACAGGCTTCAGTTTATCAGGTTTGTAGTTGCAATTGGGCGATCGGCGACATCATACCATTTTCGATTTCTGATTTGAGATTTTCGATTGGGGATGACTGACTGCTGAGCGGATTTGGATCGGACTGACATTTACATTCTTTTTTGAAACAGGTGTAAATTGCCCCGTAAAACCATTAAGTTTTAATTAATTCCGAAGTCGTTCTCCACAGTTGATCCAACCGATTTGCCGGCATCGTCAAATACAAAACATCCCCCGCACTCAGACAACAATTCAGCAAATCCCAACCGTGAATAGTTTGACAATTAGTTTCCACATAAAGAGGCACAAAATCAGCAGATTTAGCAGCATCTTGAATGCGGTGGCCGCAGAAAGGATGTTTGGGAGTAATCAAAGTTGCCAAGGAAACCCACAGACTGTCAGCAGTCATCCCGTTGCCCAAAATTCGGCCTCCAATCGCCGCCGCCGCGAAAGCAGGAGCCGCTAATTCCGTCGGGTTCAACACTCCTTCAAATTCAAAAACTTGCTGCACCATCAAAGCAAAATGCGAGTCTTGATTGCGGACAATTACCGACAGTTTGGGTGCCAATCCTTTAGCGGTTAAGGCAATTTCTAGATTCGACATATCGCTGCTAGTAACTGCCAAAAGTGCTGCGGCTTGCTTAACATTAGCAGCTTCCAGAGTTGCGGGCAAACTGGCACTTCCCTGAATTACTGGAATTTGCATTGAGCGAGCCGTACTCAGAAAGCGGCAGTTCGGATCTTGCTCGATTACCACAATATCGTAACCGTTATTGTGCAGTTCTTTAGCAATTTGTATTCCCATGCCGCCCAGTCCGCAAATAATGTAATGATGGCGCTGCGGAACTCGCGCCACATCCCAATATTCGGTAAAGCGAGTTCCCAATACATAATCGTTGAGCAGTGCGTAGCAGATGCCGATGATGCCGGCTCCAACTAACATCATGACAACTGTAAATAGTTTAATGCTTTCGGGAGCTTGTTCGGCAACTTTTTCATAGCCTCCGGCTCCGGTAATCATCCCGACTGAAAAATAGAGAGAATCGATAACAGAGATATTTTTGTCAACACAAATATAGGTAGCAGTAGCCACTGCAATCATTGCCAGCAGCGTCAGTACAACAATGACTGCTGCTTGGCTGTGCTGCTGAAATCGGCGCAGGCTAGTTAAGGTTTTTAGCAGTTTTTGAATTAAAGTTTTTTGGGGGCTGCGGAAAGTCGGCTGAGTGGCCACAATTAGCCGATCGCCCTTTTGACACTGCCGGCCCGCCAGCACCGCCGATACTAAATCAGTTTTGTTAGCAGCCGGGAGATAATAAATCAGCATTCGCGATCGATCGTTCCACAAATCGCTGAGTTGTCGATCGAGCCAAGGATGATTTTCATCGATATATTCTTCGTGAATCGGCCAAGTGCGATCGAACAAACGCAACTGCCCGATCGCCCGATTTCCCAGAGCAGCAAAAGCAAAAACCGGAGCCGCCAAAGCTGAAACGCTCATCGAAGCGTGTTCGGGCAAAGTGTGGTCAATTCTGTCGCCCAAGCTAGTATTGAACAATCTGTTAATGATGCGAATTTGAGGATTGAGAATCCTCGCCTGCATCAAAACTGCCAAATTTACAGCATCGTCATTTCCTGCAATTACTAAAGTGTGGGCTTTTTGAATGCCAGCGGCCAACAAAGTAGAAGCTGCTTGCAAATTGCCGACAACCACATCAGAAGTTTCGCTGCGAATTGGGCGATCGCTAATGCCGATCGCGATCGCCCCTTGCTGTCTCAACAAACAAAAAATCTTGTGTCCCGTTTTGCCCAAGCCGCAAACAATGATTCGAGGTTTCATAAGTTATTTGCCAGCCGATTTCGGAGCTGTCCTTTGTAGTTTTACCTACCATTGTTGACTGCGGCGGCTTTGCAGAATGTAGCGAAAAACACTATCTAGGATGTTTGCGATCGAGTCTCGAAGTTTTGAAACAATAGCGCGGCGCTGCTACTGGCGTCAAGAATCGCATTAAAGCCTTGATAAATCTGGTTTATAGCTGAGTCTCGATCCCCCCTAACCCCCCTTCAAAAGGGGGGAACAAGAGTCTTTTCTTTCGTCCCCCGACTATCCGGGGGATGCGAGGGGGATCTAGCCTGGAATATAATCGCGTTAAAGCCTTGATAAATCTCGCTTTTAGCTGAGTCTCGATCCCCCCTAACCCCCCTTCAAAAGGGGGGGACAAGACTCAGATCCAAGTCAACCCCTACTCCCCTTCTTAAGGGGGATTTAGGGGGCTCTGGACTCGACTTAAAACGAGATTTATCAAGAGTTTTAGTCTTAAGTTCACACAAATAGGCACGGCGCCGTGTCCTGATAATTATGAATCAAACAACTAAACAACTACCCCTTCAATCTTCTCATCAGTTAACTCGTACAACTCGCGCAACTGCTGCAACTTATCCGCATCCGGCTGCCAAAAACCACGGCCGTTAGCCTCCAACATTCTGCCGACAATATTGCGAAAAGCTTCAGGATTTGCCGATCGCAACTTCTGCGCCATTTCTGCATCCAACGCATAAGTATCAGCCGCTTGTTCGTAAACCCAACTATCAGTAAAATCAGCCGTTCCGCCCCAACCAATTAACGCCGTCATCCGCTGCGAAATTTCATAAGCGCCGCCCGAACCTTGATTTGCCATCGCGTTAGCCCACTTAGGATTTAACAGCTTAGTGCGATATTCCAAACGCAGCAAATCTTCTAAATTGCGAGGAGTTGTATCCTGGGAAAAACTTTCGACAAAACTCGTGTTAACCTTTTTGCCGCGCTGATTTTCGGCGGCTTTCTTCAAACCGCCAGTATTGGCATAATACTCTTGAATATCAGTCAAACCGTATTCAACCGAATCTATTTCTTGAATAATGCGATCGCACCCTTGCAACAACTGACTCAAAACCTCCGGCCTCGCCTCCCCCTTATCCTTTCTCCCGTAACTAAAAACATTGCGACTTTCCCAAGTTTTCCCCAACTCATCCCCCGAATCCCAACTACCATCAACAACCCTATCGTTAACCAAAGAACCAAAATCCCCAGCCGGATTAGAAAACAATCTAGCCGCACAATTATGCACCCCTTTAGCCTGCAAAATCAAAGCGTGTTTGCGAATAAAATTCTCCGATTCCGGTTCATCAGCATCAGCAGCCCGCACAAACAAATCATCCAACAACTCAATAATATTCACAAAACTATCGCGGAAAATCCCCGAAAGATTTCCCAACACATCAATGCGGGGATGGCCGACATCAGCTAAAGGTTTTAATTCATAGCGAACAATGCGGCCAGTACCCTCCTTAAGCGGTTCGGCACCCACCAATTCTAGTAGAATTCCAATAGACTCACCGCGAGTCTTAATAGCATCCAAACCCCACAGCATCACCGCCACAGTCTCAGGATAATTACCATGTTCCTCAACGTGCTTCTCAATAATTTTCCGAGCAATTTCGCGCCCCCTTTCAAAAGCTGCAGGAGAAGGCATTCGATAAGGATCTAAAGCATGAATATTCCTACCAGTAGGCAAAACCCCAGCCCCATCCCGCAACAAATCCCCGCCCGGTGCAGGCAGAATATATTCCCCATTCAAACCCCGCAAAAGATTAGTCAACTCATCCGTCGTTTGCAACAACAAATCTCGAACTAGCAACCCCTCCTCAAAAACCGCATTAAAACCCTCTCTTTCTTCCTCTTCGCGCCCTTTGCGCCTTCGCGGTTCATTTTCATCAAAAACAATTTCCCGCACCCGTTCCTCAGACAACTTATCCCCAAAATAAGCCTCAAGATAAGCCCGCATTTCCTCAGAATTAGGCGGTTCCCCGAGAACGTGCAAACCAGAAGAAAACAAGCGGCATTCCACCACCTGCAAATACTCGTACAGCTTCACCAAATAGCGGTTAAAAGCATCTGCACTGAACATTCGCAGATTTTCAAAACTAAAAGCAATGCCCAACTTTCGACCATCCTCAAACGGACAATCAGCCTCCAAACCGCTATCTAAAATCTTTTGGCAGATAGCCTCTTTAAGTACATAATTCTTTGCTGTATCTTCCCGATATTCGGCAATCAAATCGCGCAAAGCCATCAATTCCTTGTACAAGCCGGCGCGACCGTAGGGCGGCACGTTGTGAGAAATCAAAACACCGTAACCGCGCCGTTTTGCTAACATCGACTCCGAGGGATTGTTGGCAGCGTAGATATAAAGATTCGGCAAACTTCCCAACAAAATATCCGACCAAGAATAGCCCGTATTTCCCAGAGGAGATCCCGGCAACCATTCCACAGTGCCGTGCATTCCGAAGTGAACCACAGCATCAGCTTGCAAGTCATTTTGCAGCCACTTGTAAAAAGCAGCGTATTGGGGGTGAGGTGTCAAATCGATCTCGAACATCAAGCGCATCGGATCGCCCGAAATTCCCAGCGGCGGCTGCAAACCAATCCACACATTACCGAGTTGAATGCCGCCGATTTGGAACTCGTCGCCCTTGGTTTTAATACCCGTTCCAGTTAAAGACTTCCACTGCTTTTCAATCCGACTCGCTGACAAATACCCCAACCACTTCTCCAAAGTTTGAACATTAACAGTATTGCCAAACCCTCCCCTCCCATCTGCGTTCATCCCCGTTAATGGGCCTACATCTGCGGTTCCTTCATCCGCCTCCTTCACCATGCGAATTAACTCCTCACCGTCAGCGGGAATTTCTCCAACTGTATAGCCTGCGTGTTGAAGTTTGTGCAGGAAATTTAGCAGGGATTTAGGTACATTTAGCAAAGCCGCCGTACCCGCCGCACCGTAACCGGGAGGAAACCCGTACAAAATAATTGCAATTTTCCTTTCAGATGGCGGAGTTTTACCTAGTTTCACCCAATTGTTAATTCTACTTGTCAGGCGTTTCGCGCGATCGGGAACCAGGTAAATATCCTCACCCACCAAACCGCCCAGAGGCACAGGGTCGATCGCGCCATCCAACTCCGGCAAAGCATACAATACCACACTTTGCAAACCACCAATCCCCTGCCGAGTCCAAGAATGGATATCCTGAATCAACAGAGGTGCAGACACAAAATAAGGTACATTTTTAGCAGCCAGAATCTTTTTAGCAACTTCCACCTGACGCCCCGCCTCCATCGAACCAGCAGGCCCGCCAACCAGCGGAAAACCAATCGTAGAAACAATCGCATCAACTTCTACTGCTTCTTTAGAAAGCGAAAGAGTTTCAATATTGCCTTGTTTTCGCCGCGCAGTTTCAGCAGCAGAAGTCATCCAATCCCGCACCGCCACATGGCCTTCAACGCCATTGATAAAAATCGGCAAAGGGACAATTCCCGCAGCTTCAAAATAGCGAATTAATTGAGGAATATAAGGCTGTTTGGTGACAACGTGCTTGCGGTAAAGCAAGATACCCACAACCGGGGATTTTCCTCCCTCCGATTTTTGACACCAATTGGTGTCAAATTTTGTGAAACGGGCATCTTGCCGGTTGTTTGTGGAACGGGCATCTTGCCCGTTTCTACCAAGTTGATGACTTAAATACCAATCTAAATATTGCCGAGGCGATTCAAAATAACCGTTATAATCGGGATGCAACAAACCCATATTGGGAGTTTCCACAGGCGGCGGAATATCTGCAACCTTCAGCCCCAAATACTTTTGGGCAATAATCCAAAACATCGACACAACATTATCCGCACCGCCCGCATTCCAATAACCGTAAATAATCAGCCAGTTACGCAAATCTTGAACTTTTTGCACCGGCACATATTTCAATAACTTCGGCCCAACCTTCAAAAAACTGATGTAACCAGCAAGCTTATCTTCTTCTCTCCCGTTGCCGAACTTATCCAGAATAAACTTAACAGGCTTCGGCATACCCTTCGGCTTGTCGCCAATTTTAAAAGCGCCGATTTGAGTAAGACTCATCAATTCCAAAGCCGACTCAAAAACCAGGCGAATCGGGATATGCTGCACCCTTTCTCGCAGCCACATTACCGCATCGTAATCAAACAGCAAACTCCCGAAAAACACGTCAGCATTCGAGAGGGCGGCTGCTACAGCGTCGGGCTCATCTGCAAGGGCGCGATCGCTAAAAACACTCACGGACAATCCCCGACAGCCAGAAACAGCCAACAGGGCGGCTTTGCGGTACAAATCGGCATTGAAAGATTCAAACCCTGCAATTAAGACAATGCGTTTCACAGCCCAACCTCGAAAAATTTGCTTATTATAATGATACTAAATTAGAGTTAAAAATCACATTGATAAGACTCGGCGATTGAAATCGATCCTACACAAACGAAGTCGGCGCAACGCCCGACAGAAGAATAATAAGAGTCGGCGATTGAAATCGATCCTACACAAACGAAGTCGGCGCAACGCCCGACAGAAGAATAAAGGGGATATTCAAGCCCAAGTTGGTATAATAAACTAATCTCAGAAATTCACAGGCAAGATGCCTGTGCCACTGACAGACAAGAAAAAAGATCGACTTCTTCTTTCTCTTCCTTCGCGCCCTTCGCGCCTTCGCGGTTCGTCAAAGATGTCTTATTGAAGTAACAACAGATTAAAATAATCAAACCAATCCAAACACAGCCATATATAAAACCGTGAATCGAGTTTCTCCCGCAATAATTATTTTAGGTCAAAACAGCCTAGCCATCGCCCAAAAAATCTCCGCAGTCTTCCCAGGTTCCCAGATTTACGGTTTAGTCGATCGCACATCCCAAACAAACATCAACTTTAGCAACTTCGGCGAAACACTGCGGGAATTATTCGCAACACAAACCCCAATCATCGCCATCTGCGCCGCCGGAATTATCATCCGCACCCTCGCCCCGCTGCTGTCAGACAAACGCGCCGAACCCCCAGTCTTAGCAGTCGCCGAAGATGGAAGCGCCGTAGTACCGCTGCTGGGAGGTTTGCACGGAGTCAACGACTTAGCCAGAGAAATTGCAGCAGCCCTCGGCGTACAGCCCGCCATCACGACGACGGGAGATATCCGGTTTCGCACCGCCCTGCTGAGCCCTCCCCAAGGCTATTATTTAGCGAATCCAGAGGACGCGAAGACTTTTATTTCAAATTTGCTCGCCGGGGCGAAAGTACAGCTAGAAGGGGCTGCTAACTGGCTTTGGGAGAGCAATTTGCCGATCGCCCCCGAAGCCCAATTAACCATCCGCGTCACCGAAAAAGCCATTGTACCGACGCCCGACTGTTTAGTTTACCACCCGCAAATTGCAGCATTTGCACTCACAAATCTATCCTATGTTGAGCCGGAAGTAGCAGTTTCTTACGTGCAGCAAATCTTAGAAAACGCAGGTTTAGCAGCCGCCTCAGTTGCCGGATTTTTTGCTTTAAAACATGAGATGGGAAATCCGACTTTAGAATCAATTAGCCAATATTTTAAAGTCCCAGTCCGTTTTTTGAATCTTCCCGAACTTGTGGAATTCGACTCGGTTAAATTAAGAGAAAATAATCCTAATTTTGAATTCACCGCCGCCCAAATAGCCCAGACAGCAGCCGGTGCAAACAGTCAAGCAGTCCGCTGCGATCGCACAAACGCATTCAGTTGCGCGATCGCACTTGCTACCGAACCGATCGATCCAAGTGCGATCGGCATCAGCCGCGGCAAACTGGCGATCGTCGGTACGGGCCCAGGAGGCGCGCCCTGGATGTCCCCGGAAGTGAAGGAAATTTTGCGCGAAGCCACGGATTGGGTGGGTTACAAGTTCTATCTCGACTTAGCCGGAACACGGAGAGAAGGACAAAACAGGCACGATTCCGACAACCGGGAAGAGATCGATCGCGCGCGTTTTGCTTTAGATTTAGCAGCATCCGGTAAATCCGTCGCCGTCGTTTCGTCGGGAGATCCGGGTATTTTTGCGATGGCTGCGGCGGTGTTTGAGGCGATCGACTTTGACAGCAAACCCGAATGGGAAGGCATCGACATTCGGGTGGCACCGGGGATTTCTGCCATGCAGGCGGCTGCTGCTGCGATCGGAGCACCCCTCGGACACGATTTTTGTGCGATTTCGCTTTCAGATATTCTCAAGCCTTGGGAGGTCATAGAACAGCGGATTGCGGCTGCGGCTTCGGCCGATTTAGTGATGGCATTCTACAATCCAATCTCGAAACAGCGGATTTGGCAATTGAAAAGGGCGATCGAGATTTTGTTAGAAACTCGCGATGCTAAAACCCCGGTTGTATTGGGGCGAAACCTCGGCCGCCCGGGCCAATCCGTGCGCGTTTGCACCCTCGCCGAATTGCAGCCGGAAGATGCGGATATGAGAACTTTAGTAATTGTCGGTTCGAGTCAAACTCGGATTATTCCCCGCAAATATGGAGATGTTTGGGTTTACACGCCGCGCAGGTATGAGAACGACTCTAAGTGATTTGTGAACAGCACCATTTCTTTCTTTTCTCTTTCTCTGTGCCCTCTGCGCCCTCAGCGGTTAGTACAAAAAAATCTTCTTCGCAAAACCCGCCAATGAACACTGCTTTTACTCAATCAGTATTGAAAATATCCTGCAAGTTACGATAACCGCTAATAACTCGCAAAATCTCAATACCATCACCAACTATTTGGTAAAAAATGATGTATCCCATCAACGGTATACCACGTAAATTGGGAGCAAATTGTGCATAGGAGCGCCCCAAATATGGATACTCGGCTAGATACTGACATTTTTTACCAAATGTTTCTACAAATCGATCGCCCGCATCTACACTTTGCGCCAAAAAGTAATCAGAAATTTCCGATAAATCTCGACTAGCTTCGATTGTAATTAGCAAGCGATTCATACTATTACTTCTCTGGCTTTTTTCACCTTATCTCTAAGTTGAGCTAATACATCATCTGCATCGAGCAACTCACCGCGTTGTGCCTGTTCTCGTGCTATATTGATTTTATTGCGAGTTTCTTCAACCCAAGCTAAATAGTTTGGGTTGTTGCTGCTATCGGATAAAGTAAGGTCCTCAATTAATAACAGCAAGGCTGTGTTAATTGCTTCTTCAAGGGAGGAATATTGACCGTGCTTTACTAAAGCTTCAAGAACTTGGGTTTGATCTGGACTCAAGGTGATTTGCATTATTACCTCTGATAGTGGAAGGGTTGCACAATACTTTTACTCTATCTCATTTTATAAAAAAAGTGATACGGCTGACGCCATGCTTCGGGCCGATTGCATTGAATTACACACTCTCGCCACCAACTAATTAAAATCTCCCCAATTCTTTTGGGATGGGCGTCCCGCCCGTGGGCCACCAACTAATTAAAATCTCCCCAACCATGAGTGGAATGGGCGTCCCGCCCGTCTTAATTCTTAACAATAAGACATGAAACAGCTTAATTCAAAGATGCCATTCTCACCTTTACCAGAAAATCATTAAGAGCAACCTTTGCATTAGGATTTGACGGTAAATGACTTGTGAAACTTGCATCTTCTAATACATTGATTAGCCGATCGCGCTCCTGGTGATAAAATGCAATATCTGTATCTTCCAGCACAGATTTTTCCTCCCCAGCCAGCTTGCGAGCAATCAAATCTGGAATATACGGCAACTGGAACTTATCATTAAGTTTAACCAAATTCGCCTCAACTTCCCCCGTTTGCATCAAATGAATCCCAGCCAGCAACACGCGGTAAACGTACAGCAGCGGCTTCACCCGACGCGGGCTTTCTTTCTCAAACAATCTCCATTGAGTTTGAGCAAAACCGAGATAGTGGTGGCTGTGGTGCTTGGTAATGCAGTTCGAGGCGAGATCCTTTAACTCTTCATGTTCCTTTGTACTGTAAACTATGAGCGGCGAATAGAGTTGTTCCAACACGTAGCCGTTGCGCTTCAACAGCAACTCAAGAAACTTCTTAATATCGTGAGTGACTAAATCGAGTTCCATCTTCTCCCGAACTTCCGAAACTTCAATTGTTTCGTCTCCCGAAATCAGTCCAATTACTTTCGGTAGCGGTAAGATATGTACTCCCCGCAAGTCGAAGTCAGAATCTGCGGAAGGAAAGCCGTATAAGTGCGAGCCGCTGACAGTCGCAAACAGCAGCGGATAAGGTCGATCGGAGATAATTTTAGCTAGATTCGAGATGTATTCTGTCATTTTTTCAACATTTTATCAATGCTAATTTCAATTCCGGTTAAACAATCGCAAATACCTGTAGGGGCGGGTTTTACCAACCATATATGTCTCAAATTAATGATCTCGTAAACCCGCCCCTTTTAGCCGATCGCACCTTGACGAGATTTAATCAAAAACAGATTAGCCTTATCATAATTAGGACGTTCTGGCAACTTAGTTTCCGCAAAAGCGCGATCGAACTCTGCGTGCAAGCTCAACCGCCAGCGATTCACCTCATCCCAGGATATCTCTTGATTGCGGATCGACAAAAGTTGCGATCGACAATCCTGCACCCGCACCGGCACAAACCCCTCCTTAAGCACCGTAATTCCTGACAGCAGCAACCGAATCAAGTGCATCGCGTGCTTCCAGCGAATTTCCCCAGTATTGCGGAGGTCTTGCTCCATCTTTTTAAACTGCGACAAAACGTAGCTATTGTAAGTTTGATAAACCAATTGCGAAAGAAAGATTTCGCGAATTTCCAGCAATTCGGCTGCTACAGGAGAAAGCGTTTCTACCAAAGGAGTGTACAAACATTCGAGCACATTGGGATTAGCTTTTAGCGCCAAAACCAAAAACTTTTGCAGTTCCCAATAGCATTCTTGATTTTCCTTATTTTCCAATTGTTCTGGAATGCCGTAAAGCGACCAATGAAGAATTGCCGGCGGCAGGTAAATCCCGCGCCTGTCTGTATCGGATTGCTCGTTATCAAGACCATAAGCTCTCGAACCAACAATGCAGCGGTAAATTACAGAATCATAGAGGTTGTATTCTGCAAGAAAATCTCCTCCTGACTGCAATCCTTCGCTCTGAAACTGCTTGCGGATGCTGAGTTCGTGCCGCCGCAGACTAACTTCTGTTCCGTCTGGGAGTTTGACTAAATATGCGTGGGAATTGTCTGTAGGCGATTTGACAATCACACCTACTGCGCCCTGTTTCCAAGATTGGTCTCCACCGGGGTTTTTGACCTCTATTTTGGTGACAATTTGGGTTCCGGCGGGCACGATTAAGTTGAAATTTTGAGGAAGATTGGCATTTGTCACGAGGAAACCTCCTGCGGGGGCACGAGCTACATTCTTATTGTAGTATATTTGTAGTAGAAAATGGGTGTTTTGGGCGATCGCGTCCCGCCCCGCAAGCTACGGCTGTTTTGGTCTTGTTGAACAGTGTCTAATTAATTATCAAGGAGGAAGATTAATGCGTTATGCTGTGGTAATTGAAAAAGGTAAAACTAGCTACGGTGCGTATGTTCCCGATTTACCTGGGTGTGTAGCTGTGGCTGAAAGTTTAGAAGAGGTGAGGCATTTAATTAAAGACGCGATCGCATTTCATATTGAAGGACTACAAGAGGATGCTTTTCCAATTCCCGAACCTGTCTCTATTTGCGAATATGTTGAAGCTTAAGCTAAACACCAATTACTTCAGTTGTAGGGTGCGTCAGGGCAGAATGTGACGACAACAAACTAAGAATTTCCCCCTGACGCACCCTACTGTTAGCTTACTCTCATTCTCCTCTCCGATAAGCTGCAATTTCTTCGGCAATTTCTTCATCAGTTAAAGGACGATCGGCGTGTAAAGCCTGAGTTTCTTCACATAAGTTGTTAAAATATTCAGCTAAAGCTTGTCGGTGTGGATCTGGCTGATAACTACTCTTAAGTTCCAAGCTCGTTTTAATTTTTTCTGCTAGTAACTCTTGTGCAGGTTTTCCTGAAACAATTTTTACTACTTGCCGAGGTTGATTAAGATATTGCTTTTCTGATAAAGCTTTTAAAGCATCAGTAATTACCCGATCGGGGGTTGTATATTTCCCTGTTTCTAACAGTTGTTGCAATAACTTTTCTTGTTCTGAGTTCAAAATTATTTGTATCATAAAGTTAGCTCTATTCCTGCGATCGCCTAAATGAGTCACCTTAAAATTTTTAATGGGCAATACAGGATTTGAACCTGTGACCCCTTCCGTGTGAAGGAAGTGCGCTACCACTGTGCTAATTGCCCGAAGATAAATATCATAACATACTGACTCCTGATTTGCAACTAAAATTGCCAAAAAAAATTCAGCCGCTAGTTTCAGAGTTAAACTCGACACAATGTGCGATCGCACTTTTGCCCGATCGCACCGTCGCCATCAGTTAACCACCCACCAACCCGCCGCAGGCCCAACAAACCGCACCACAATCCACCAAGCCACCAACAGGCTAATCCCGATCCAGCTTCCGCGAGATGTCCACTTCACAAAATCTTCGCTTTGGGTTTTCGTGATCGGCAGCCAGGGAAGGATGCGCTCTTCTTTACCGTATTCGTCGCCGATCGCCTCTTTGCGACGCTTAGATTCGCCCATAATTTTTGTCTGCTAAATTAGATTTCAATTCGATAACAACCAAATTATACGCCAACAGGTCATCTCAAGCCTGCGTCAACCAAGTCGTATCCAAATAATCAATCCTCGCAAACGGACTCAGCGCCGCTAAAATCTGCTGTCCGTAACTGCGGTGAATCACCCTGCTGTCAAAAATCGCCACAACCCCCTGACGTTCTCGCACCGGCGCGATCGCCCGCTGCAACTCATTCAGCGCCGCCGGCAGCAAATACAACCGAAACCAATCCCGGCGCTGTTCCTTATAAAAAGCCACACGCGCCGTCACCAAAGGATTCTCCAAAGAAGGTAGCGGCAAAGTCGCGATCGCCAGCAAGTGAGGCGCCCTCAACTCCCCCTGATGTTCCCGCCAAAACTCCCACCCCGTCACCAAAATCGCATTCTCCCCCACATCGGTTTTTTCCACCTGCACCCGAGAACCGAACTCAGAAGCCAAAATCGCCGCCAGCCTCGCCTTCAGCGGTACATCACCAACAATCAGCACAGTTAAACCCGCCACCGACGCGCTCATCAACAGCAAAGTCCGAATTTCTTCCATTAAAACACCCTGAAATTCCGGCGTATTCGGCAGCGGCAGCCAGTTGGGAATGTACAGTTGAATTAATTCGTTTTGTCGATCGGGCGAAAACTTCACACTCGTCAACTCAGGCAATCCCATCATTTGCCGGAAGATCGGAGCCTTCGGTTCCACATCCACCGCAGAGCCAATCAACACCACAGGCACGGCAGACCAAATTTTGCCCAAAACGTCCGCCACCTGCACCGGCGCGCTAAACAGCGAAAATGACCCAGCAGAGCGATGAATTTGCGCCCACCGCAGTTTCCCGTTTGTGTTCCACCGCTGCCAAAAATTGAGCCAAGCAGCCGGAATCACAGGGTTAGGCTCGATCGTTTCAAATAGCCCCTGCAAAATATTTTGCTCTGCGGTTTCCAGCAAATAGCACTCATCAGGCTTAGCTGGATGCTGAAACACAGCCCGAGTTAACAGCACCCGCGCTTGAAGAATTGCATCTGCTTCCAAAGGCCCAGATTGCATTAAATCATTCCAGTCAGCCGGTTGCAAACCCGCCGTCAATTGCTGGCGCGTCCAAACTTCCAAGTCATCCACACCGTCGATAATTGTCGGGATCTTGCTGTGAAGTTCCGAATTTCCCGCCAAGCGATCCGCCAGCCAAGACTGCGGATCTGCTAGCATCAATCCTCGTCCAGCGGCATTATGGGAGTAAGTCTCGATCGGCTTTTTAGTTTGCAGCCACTCTTGCAATCGCGGAATTTCCACCATCTGCAAATGTTCCAGCAGCGGTGCCGGCGCCACTAAAATCACGGGCTCGGGCCACATCAAAATCGGCATCAAATAGCTGACTCGATACCGCTGTCGGTAAGCTCCTGCGGGAAGCCCAGTTTGGATCAGAGCGCTGCGCCCCAAGCGCAAAGCCCGCGCCACGAGCCGCGCCATCGTTAAATGGTGGGGCCAGTGCGGCTCGGAGTGCGATCGCAAAAAGCTCAGCAGCGAGTTATGGACTTCTACCTCAATCAATCGATTTCACTGTTGGGATTTCTCAATCAACATAATCAAAACTTGCCATAAAATCAACTACTTTTTGACCCACAGGCAAACTAAATTTACTCTCCTGATTATTTCCGCTGCGCCGACCAAAATTCTGGTGAGACTGCACCGTCAAACTCTCCTGCCCCGAACTAATTAAAATAGTTTGGGTAGGTGACTGAAAAAACTTTGTTTGCTGACCGGCATTTAGTGCTGTTTCCAGCCTTTTTTTCACATCATTTAAATTACCCCTCGCTGCATTCAATGCTTTAGACAACTGCACTATCCGTTTTTCTTCCAAATCTTGAATTGCGATATTTTTCCCAACCGCCACAATATTTTTCTGAGTTTCTAAGGCGTCATTAAAAGGAAGAATCGCCAAAAAAGCTGCTGGCAATAAATGCTCGTCGCTATCAAACCTAAAAGTTAGAGTTGTCCGCCGGTAGCCGACTTCAATATTGGGAGGACGGCTCATTGCCCCGTAATGCCGAGCTATTTCGCTGTAAGCTGTTGCTAAAGTGCTGTTTGCTGAGTGGTCTAAAAGTGCGTCAACCACAATTCGCACTAACCCCGGCGTGTGATTTAAAAATTTTATCGCTTCAGACGGCGAATTAAATTGTTGAACCAAACTGCGATCGCCTGCTGGGCTGATGTCAACCCACTGGCAATTAATATCATCTGCGATGATGCCAAACCGGGGAACCAAATACATTTTTGCCCCCGTTAAAGTTGCCCCCGTCAAATCTGCGCCCACCCAATCAGCGTTAATCAAAATGGTTTCTGTCAAATCAGCGTGAACCAAACTAGCATTGGCTAAATTAGTATTTCTTAAATCTGCTCCGCTGAGGTTAGCCCCGCTCAATTTAGCATCGCTCAGATCCGCGCCGCTGAGGTTAGCTCCGCTCAAATCGGCCCATTTGAGGTTAGCTCCGCTCAAATGGGCACCGCACAGATTCACCTCCTGCAAAGAAGCTTGTCTCAGATCGGCATTGCTCAAATTGACGCCGTTAAGTTCTGCTTTCATCAAATCCGCGCCGTGCAAGTTAGCTTCTTGAAAGTTAGCTGATGAAGCCGAAGCACCTCTGAGATTTGCACCGGAAAGATTAGCACCGGAGAGGTTAGCTTGCGTCAGTTTTACCTCTCTTAAATCGGCTTCAGTCAGGTTAGCGCCGCTGAAGTTAGTTTTGCTGAGTTCGCAGCGGACTAATTCGCCTCTAATCAGGGATGCTCCGATTAATTGAGCTGCGCTTAAATCGGCTCTCACTAAGTTTGCTACGTTGAGACTAGCCCCGTTTAAGATTGCCCGCGAGAGATTGGTGCTGCTGAGTCTAGCCACATTCAGGTTAGCTTCGCTCAAGTCAGCTTCGCTCAAGTTAGCGCCGCTGATGTTGGTGACAAATAAGCTAGCCTGCCTTAAAATTGATTGGCTGAGGTTGATGCGGCTGAGATTAGCTTCATTCAGGTTGATTCCTGTGAAATCTCTGTCGCCTTCTGTGTATCTTTTGACGAGTTCAAATCGTTTGAGAAGTTCTTCAGCTTCCATTGTTGTTACCTGACTGAAAGGGCGAGAAACTAACTTTTATGTGGCATGAATATAAAAAATTTTAAAGGAATTTATAGTATTTACTCACCGAGTTGATAAAAGCTTTTGACGAACTCAACCACCGTATTTAGCGGCGGAGTTGTGAATCTTTGGGCATTAATTGCCGGCCCGATCGAGGTTTTGTTGACTCCCGGCAAATTGGTCAAGTTTCTGCCAAAGTCGGGGTGATAGTGCACCATCAAACTTTCGGCGCTGGAGTTAGCCAGTACAGTTTGGGTAGGCGATTGGAAAAAACTCGACATTGGTTCGCGATCGAGGCGAACCGGCTGGATTTTCATTTCCCCTATTTTTCTAATTGTTTTGGTCAGGGCGACGTTCAATTGCACTACCAGATTAGAGACTCTAACGCCTAGGTTATTATTGCCGCTTTGCGGTTGAATCATCTTGATCAGAGTAATGAGATTTTTCTGAGTAAATGCCGCGTCGCTAAAGGGAATAATCGCAACGAAAGCAGTGGAAAATAGTTGCTCGTCTTGCTCTATTCTAAATGAGATGATTGTGCGCCGCGAATTAACTTCTATGCTGGGAGGATTGCTCAAACCCGAGTATTGACGGGCAATTTGGCGGTAGGTAGCCGCGAGGATAAAGTTGGCGTCGGGGTCGAGGGGTCGATCGACAATAATTTGAACTGTCGGCGGTGTAGCATTAAAAAACCGTTGAGATTCTTCTGGGGTAAAGCGCTGAATGTGGCTGCGATCGCCGTTAGGGCTCATATCCACCCAATCGCAGGTTATATCATCGGCTTTCAGATTAAACCTGGACACCGCGTAAATTTTTGCCCCTGTCAGGGCCGCCCCCGTCAAATCTGCGCCCACCCAATCAGCGTGAGTCAAATTCGCTTGAGTCAAATCCGCGTGTACCAGAGTAGCGTTCAACAGGTTGACATTGCTCAAATTTGCCCCGTACAAGTTAGCCCCGCTCAATCTCGCCTCATCGAGGTCAGCGCCCGTCAGGTTCGCCCCGCTGAGGTCGGCCCACCGCAGATTAGCGCCTCGCAAGTCAGCGCCGCTGAGGTTGGCTTGAGACAGATTAGCTTGTCTGAGTTCGGCATTGCAGAGGTTAACTCCTCGCAAGTCTGCCCTGCTGAGGTCGGCTCTGTGCAAGTTTGTCCGTTCCAAGTTCGCCGCTGTCAGACAAGCGCCTCTGAGGTGAGCCCCGCTGAGGTCGGCTTGCTCTAGATTGGCTTCTCTGAGGGTTGCTTCTCTCAAATCTGCTTCGCTGAGGTTTGCACCGCTCAAGTTTGCACCGCTGAGGTCGGCTCTGATCAGTTCGGCTCTGATCAGTGTAGCGTCCACGAGTTGGGCTTCGCTGAGGTCGGCTCGAATCAAGTTAGCCACGTTGAGGATAGCGCCGCTGAGGTTGGCTTTGTTGAGATTGGCACCGCTGAGTCTAGCAACATTGAGTTTAGCTTTTCTCATGTTGGCGTTTGAGAGATTGGTGCCGCTCATGTTCGTGAGGCTCAAGATTGCCTCGCTGAAATTAGCCCCAGCCAGATCGATCCTGCTGAGATTGGCCTCGCACAGGAGGATGGCAGTAAAGTCTCTTTCTCCTGCTGCATATTTGGCGATGAGTTCTTCGGCGTCCATGCTTTTCACTTTCCCTGATGTGTTAGCTAGAACAAAGCTTTGTTGTGCCAACCTTTAAATAGAATAAGCATTTTTTGTAACTTGATGCAATATGCCTAGACATCTATATTGTGGAAGCCTTTTATAAAATCCAAAATGCTTGTAATATTAGCTTGACCCAATTTTGTGCTTTCAGCTAGCTTGCCTGCCCCTAAATTGTTCGGATCGTATTTTTTAATCAGGCGCTTGCCGAAGGCTGGGTGGTGATATACGCTGAGTCTTTGGTCGCGGGAATTAATTAAGATCATCTGTGTAGGAATTTGAAAAAAATTGATACTTTCGCCGATTTTTGGAAAAGAACTTGAAATTTTGATTTGGTCTACTTTGCTGATAGCTTGGTTGAGAGCTTTGCTGCATAACTGGACGTGTTTTGATTCTTTGACGTTCAGTTTGCCTGCATCGTGGGATTGAATCATTTTCATCAAAGCTATCAGATTTTTTTGAGTTGTGGCGCCGTCGTTAAAAGGAATGATGGCAACGTAAGCGGTGGCAAATAATTTATCGTCGCTGTCCATTTTAAAGGCGAGTACGGTGCGCCTGGAGCTGACTTCGATCGTGGGCGGCTGACTTAAACTCGGGTATTGTTGAGCAATTTGGTAATAAGTTGCAGCTAGGGCAAAATGAGCGCCTTGGTCTAAGGGCGAGTCAATCACAATCCTAACTGTGGGCAAGGACGAGTGAAAAAATTCGTGGGTTCCTCCGGAGTTCAACCAGTAAATTTGGCTGTGGTCGCCGTTGGGGCTGAGATCGACCCACTTGCAGGTCAGGCCTTCGGTTTTGATGCCGAGCCGCGAAACTGCGTGGAGTTTGGCTCCGGTTAAGGTGGCTCCGGTTAAGTCGGCTCCAATCCAGTCGGCGCGGATCAGATAGGCATTTGAGAGGTCGGCGTGAACTAAACTGGCATTGAGTAAGTTGGCGTGGCAGAGGTCGGCTCGGCTGAGGTCGGCGCCGCTCAATTTGGCTTCGCTCAGATCTGCCCAGCGCAGGTTGCAGCCGCTGAGGATGGCCCAGCGCAAATTGACGCCGCTGAGGTCGGCGCCGCTGAGTACGGCTTGAGTGAGGTTGGCTTGTCGCAGTTCTGTGCCTCGCAAGTCGGCACCGCTGAGGTCGGCTCGGCTGAGGTCGGCGCCTTGCAGGTTGGCTTGTTCGAGGTTGGCTTCTGTCAAGCAGGCGCCGCTGAGGTGAGCGCCTCGAAGGTTGGCTTGAGCGAGGTTGGCTCCTCGGAGGGTGGCTTCGGTGAGGGTGGCGCCGCTGAGGTTGGCTCCGCTGAGGTTGGCTCCGCTGAGCTCGGCTCGAATTAGCTCGGCTCTGATCAGTTTGGCTCCTGTGAGTGTGGCTCTTTTGAGGTCAACTCGCACTAGGTAGGCGACGTTGAGGTCGGCGTCGGTGAGGTTGGCGCCGCCGAGATGGGCGCCGCTGAGTCTGGCGATGTTGAGTTTGGCACCGGTGAGGTTGGTTTTGCTGAGGTTGGCTCCGCTGAGGTTTGCTACACTCAGATTCGCACCTGTGAGGTTGGCTCCGCTCAAGTTGACGCCGCTGAGGTTGGCCTCAGTTAGATTGATTCCGGCAAAGTTTCTTTCTCCGGCTGCATATTTTTTCAGGAGTTCCTCGACTGTCATGGGGGCGGCACCGTATCAAATATCCCCATTTTATTGCTAATGAATATCGGTATTGTAGGACTTGGTTTAATTGGTGGCTCGATCGCCCTGGATTTGCGATCGCGGGGGTTTGATGTTTTTGGAGTTTCCAGCAGGCAGCAAACTTGCGATCGCGCGCAAGAAAACGGTGTTGTCAATGATGCCAGCATACACCTGTCTGACATGGCCGCAGCGGATCTGGTTTTTATCTGCACGCCGTTATCCGCGATCGAGCCGACCGTCCAAAAGTTGCTCCCGCATCTTTCCCCTGATACGATTGTAACGGATGTCGGTTCCGTCAAAACCCCCATAGTGCAGGCTGTGTCTGCTCTGTGGCCGAATTTTGTCGGGGGACACCCGATGGCGGGGACGGCACAAAGCGGCATCGAGGCGGCGGTAAGGGATTTGTTTGTGGGCCGGCCTTATGTGGTGACTCCGACAGCCCAGACTCCGTCGCAGTCAGTGGAGAAGGTTGAGGAAATTGCGCGGTTGTTGGGCGCGTCGGTTTACCGGTGCGGGCCCGAGGATCACGATCGGGCTGTGGCTTGGATTTCTCATTTGCCCCTTATGGCGAGCGCGACGCTGGTTGCTGCGTGCGATCGAGAGGGCGATCGAGATATTGTTAATTTAGCCCAGCATTTGGCGAGTTCGGGTTTTCGGGACACCAGCCGCGTAGGGGGCGGCAACCCCGAGCTGGGAGTGATGGTGGCCAAGTACAATCGAGAGCAATTGTTGCGATCGCTCTCTATTTACCGCGACAGTCTCGACGAGTTCATCAGCGATATCCAAGCCGAAAATTGGCCAGCTCTCGAACACAAGCTGAAGCTGACTCAACAAGCGAGAGAGAATTACAACTTGTGAGCCAAAAATTGCTGAAAACTGTCCCCGTGTCGATTATGATTTGTGGACGCCTATATATTGAGTTTCAATGTACACTTATTCTCGACTCAAGCGGGTTTTACTGGGTGAATCTCTCCCCACCAGCGCATCTGTTCACGAACGGCTGAGCAACGCTACAGGACTAGCTGTTCTTGCTTCCGATGCACTGTCGTCTGTTGCCTACGCTACTCAAGAAACTCTGCTGGTGCTGTTACTAGCAGGGAGCAGCAGTTTGAGTTTATCGCTGCCTATTTCGGGAATTATTATTTTACTGTTGGCGATCGTGGCGCTGTCTTACCGACAGACGATTAAAGCGTACCCCAACGGCGGCGGTGCTTACATTGTAGCCCGAGAAAATTTAGGTATTTATCCCGGTTTGATCGCAGCAGCTTCGCTGATGATTGACTACATCCTCACCGTAACTGTGAGTATTTCGGCTGGCGTTGCGGCCTTGACTTCAGCAGTTCCCTCGCTGCACCGCTATACCGTCGAACTGTGCTTAGTTTTTATTGTCCTGATCATGTTTGCCAATCTCAGGGGACTGCGGGAATCTGGCAAGATATTTATGGTTCCCACCTATGCGTTTATCGTGGGCATTTTTATCTTGATTGGTTCGGGTTTATTCCAACAGGCAACAGGTCATGTTTTGCCGGCATTAGAAAATATTCCAGCCAAGGAACCTTTGGGTTTATTTCTGATCGCGCGCGCCTTTGCGGCGGGCTGTACTGCCCTGACTGGAGTTGAAGCGATATCGGACGGGGTGTTGGCTTTTAAGCCTCCTGAATGGAAGAATGCGCGCCTGACTTTAACTTATTTGGGGGTAATTCTGGGAGTGATGTTTTTGGGCATTAGTTACTTAGCCCATATTTATCAAGTGATTCCTAGAGAAAATGAAACGCTGCTTTCTGTGTTGGGAAAACAGATTTTTGGAGTCGGTATATTTTATTATTATTTGCAGGCAGCAACTCTGTTGATTTTGCTGTTGGCTGCGAATACGAGTTATGCGGATTTTCCGCGACTTTGTTATTTCTTGGCGCGGGACGGGTTTTTGCCGAGGCAGTTGTCGCTGTTGGGCGATCGGCTGGTTTATTCTAATGGCATTAATCTGCTCAGCCTCTGCGCTGCTGTTTTAATTATCATCTTCCGAGGCGATACTACCGCAATAATTCCGCTCTATGCAGTTGGGGTTTTTACTTCTTTTACTCTCTCTCAATCGGGAATGGTAATTCACTGGTTTAAGGAGCGAGGTAAAGGTTGGCAATCTAGTGCTGCGATGAACGGTATTGGTGCAGTGGCTACAACGGGAGTTTTGGGTGTAATTATCGCTACCAAATTCCTTTTGGGTGCTTGGGTTGTGGTAGTAACTATTCCGATCGCAGTCAGTCTATTTTTAGCGATTCACCGCCACTATCGCTATGTAGCGGCTCGCTTGAGCATTCAGGGAATAGCACCTAAATCCTATCTTCGGAGACCTAAAGTTAAGGAGGTGACACATCCGGCGGTGGTGTTAGTCGGGCAGTTGCACCGGGGAACTTTGGAGGCCCTGGATTACGCTCGTTTAATTGCTGATGAGGTTGTGGCGGTTCACGTGGATATTGGTTTGAGCGATCGAGCAAAATTGCAAGCAGCTTGGCAAGATTTGCAGTCCGACATTCCTTTGGAAATTCTGGAATCGCCTTACCGTTCTGTTACTGAGGCTTTGACTCACTTTTTGACTTTGTTTGAAGAACAGCGGCCGGGAGTGTTCTTAACGCTGATTATTCCGGCTTTTGTGACGCGAAATTGGTGGGAGGGACTGCTGCACAATCAAACTGCTTTCTTTTTGAAAGCTGCTTTGCGGGCTAAAAGAAGTCGGGTTGTCACAACGGTTAGATATTATCTGTAAGCGATCTCTAGTTAAAACTTTGCCGTTTTTCGCCTGTCAAACAAACTTATTTAGGACTTGCGCAGCAACCCGGTTTCTTTCTGGATGCTTCGTTGCTCGACTTAAGATTTATCGTATAAACCGGGTTATTTGACCCCAAAATCCTTCGTGCAGTGCGAGGGATATCGGTTTTTAAACCGGTTTCTTAAGTTTCTGCGCGCAAATCCTGATGTATTAACTTTACAAGTTTACAGGCTAGCTGACAGGCTCTACAGAAACCGGGTTTTTTGCCTTATACCAGTTTCAAAAAAGAATGCAACGGGAGGTAAGCTCTAAACCCTTATGCAGTAAGTCATTCCCAATTGAAAATCTCAAATCGAAAAGGGTATTAGTCCTAGGTTAAAAAACCCGGTTGATGAGAGCCGGCGTGCGTCCCAAACTGTTGCTGTTACAAATATACTCAAAAATAGATTAAAGTTCTCAGTATTTTTACTGAACTGATGTTAGGGAAAATTGACACTCGTATAAAATTTTAGTAAGTTGTAAGAAACGAGCAAACGGTATATTACTCTGGGGAAAATAAATCATGAGCGAGCAATTAAACAAACTCAGCGAAGTGTCGATGGTCTCAGCCAATTTTGGCAATGGGTTAGCCTATAGAGAGATTCTCCTAGATTGGTTTAAGTTTTTAGGCGGCAAACCAGGGGAAGTTATTGTTGTGGACGGTGGCAGCGATAGCGACACTCAAAAAGTTTATTGGGAACTGTATCAAGAGGGTTTAATTGATAAGCTGCAAATCATTGCACCGCACCATCAAGACAATGACAAGGAGAGATGTTTTATTCAGGAGTATACAGCGGCAGCAATCGCTAGCAAACCGTATGTATTGTTCTTTAAAATAGACACGTTACCTTACAGAGAAGGTCACGACGGTTGGTTAGAGGAAGCGATCGATTATCTCGATCGAGATGAAATTTTTGCAGTGGGCGGAGCTTTTAATAGAACCTTCAAACATTTCGACGCTTCGCCTGGGTGGTACTTGATTCAAGCCTGCACGATCAATTTTTCTTTGATGAAGCGCAGTACCTTCGTTACAGTCATGCAAGAATGTCTGGGTGAATATATTGCGACAGGATTTCACGGAGAACACAAGTTTGGCAGGTTTTTGCTGGAAGAAGCATTTATCGCATATATGGAGGCGCACCAGCAATATACTTTGTGTAAGGTGGAAGACCCGAGCTGGACGGTATTTCACACAAATGCTCGAGATGAATATTTGCAGGAGGTTCGGGATAAATATTTGGCTCGCGAAGATGTTAAAACTTTCATGAATCCGTGTCTGACTAAAGACATGAGTCAATTTCTTTACTACGGAAAGCCACCTGTAAGAAGCAGCATGATTCAGAAAATGCGCACGGCTTTCGGAGAAACAAAACTTGGGGGTTATTGGCGGGAAGTGAAAAAAACTCTGGTTTCCTGGAAAACTGAACCCAACCCTTAGTCAGCCAGAGAAAGTCTGGCGTGTTTGCCGCTCCTGGTTTTTAGTCCATAAAAAGCTTGAAATTTGGTATGAAAGCAGGGCGTGCACTGCGCTTAGTGTTGACAGGGTGTCCGATTCCTCCAGCGATTGACTTTTTCAGTTTTTTTCGACGCACGCTATAAGCTCGGCCGGTGCGCTGCGGCGCACCCTACAAACTAACTACAAACTAACCCTTAGTCAGCTAATTTATATTTAAGAAAAAAGACAGGAAACTAGAGCGGCGCTGACAGCGCCCAAAAGCAGAACAGGGAACAGGTTCGCCAATCCTGGAACCGTCGCTTGAGACCGATCGTTTCGGTACGTTGACAGGGCAAAAATAATCTGCCCTATTTGTAATAAGTAGAAAAGTTGCCTTCAACTTCTGTCTAAAAAGATTGCGGCTGCTGAACCAAAGTCTTTTACTAACTACAACATCTCTTCAATTTGTGGGGGTTGCAGATCGACCCGCAACAGACTCTTTATGCAGCAGCCGAAAAATTTGAACAGGGTTTTGCGAGCTTTGTCTAGGCAAGGTCTTGATGTTCGTTACGACGATCGAGTCTACTCGATTTGTCTCAATAGTTCTCTGAAAGAACACTGGCACTCCGGCCTGTTTCACAAGAGAAAACTGGCACTCCGGCCTGTTTCACAAGAGAAAACTGGCACTCCGGCCTGTTTCACAAGAGAAAATAGTGAAAATGTCTGTGCTACAGCAGAAGTTTTGCGGACTGAGGGTTTTCCGGTGGAAGCAAAGGCGCTCAAACAGTTAGCAAGTTTGGCGAAGGTTCGGCACCCTCCAGGTGGCTGCGTTTGTCGCGCTGGCGCTACTCCTGACTTCCATCCGGGGGATGGGGGTGTGGCAATTGGCTCGATAGTCCAAACAGCAAAAATGGTGATTCCGGCGGCTCTCGGTTCCGATATCAACTGCGGGATGCGCTTGCACGTTGCTGATTTGTCTATCGAACAATTCCTCAGTCAGCGCGATCGATTTGTAGAATTGCTCAAAGGCGATTATTTCTTCGGTACTGGCGATGTCAGCGCTCGCGCAAAAACCGCTCGCGCCGTGTTCCAACACGGGATACCCGGATGGCTGGATGCTATGCAGGAGTTGCCAACCGGCAGCGCGGCCAATTCTGATTTCCAGCAGTTGGCGCAACAAGAGTGCGATTGGGCCCGCGAGGGATAGCTTCGCCTCGCGTACTTTTCTCGGCGGTTCGATGAATGGCGATATCAAATGGGCTCTTGAAGAATTAGTCCCAAATGACGGCACTGTCAGGGATGGCGGGTTAGTTACCATCGGCGGTGGCAATCACTTTGTAGAAATTCAAGCGGTGGAGGAAGTTGTCGATCGAGCTACGGCTTATACTCAAAACGGGCGACTAAAAAGCTGCAAGCAACGCTTACGCACTTACCCCTCAAAAACGCCCGCTTCCGGGTTGCGATCGCACAACCGCCCCTAAAAAGCTGAGCTAGCTCTCATTTAGTTTGCATATCGTAATTATTAAGACCACCTATACTTTTTTCTTGATGACTTTCCCCTGCTCCCCATCCGTTTTACATCAATACTTAAATAGATCTGAGCTTATCTGCACTGCGCGCAAAGTTTTGTTACAATAGTTAAGCTGTTACAAATCGTAACTTATGCTGGTTTCTATTTTAATAATTGACGTTGCCCTCGTTGCCTGGTCTTTGCACCTAATGCAAGAGGCGATCGCGCAGCGCGAATTTTCACTAATGCTAGCCGGTACTCTAGTTGCGGTCTCAGCAGCGGCCCTGGTAGTCGTCTACTTCCTCATGGGGTCTTGTTTGAGCCATTTAGCCGAAATATCCCAACACACTTACTAAATCGTAGTAGCGATCGACAATTGTCCAGAATCGAGGAGAATTTTTTTAAATAAAAAGCCGAAAGCCTTGCCAATCCAAGGCTCCAAACTAATTTTACAAAAAGGATTGACAAATATTGGTCAGTTAAGGCATAATGAAGAGCGCGAAAAGAAAGGGGAATTAGCTCAGTTGGTAGAGCACTACAATGGCATTGTAGGGGTCAGCGGTTCGAGCCCGCTATTCTCCATAAATAAAACCCGTTTACACAGCGGGTTTTGTTGTTTCTACAACCAAACTGGTAGATCTGCTATTCTCAATTAGGGGTGACACTCACTGACAATCCCAGACACTCAATGCGATAAATCTGCGATATGCCCAAAGGCTCGGTAAATATAGAAGTTTTCAAGGATCGGCTGCGGCTTGCCTGGTCATGGCAAGGCAAACGTTTTTGGCTCTACATCGGCTTACCAGACACGATCGTCAATCGCAAAGCCGCCTCCATGAAAGCCAGCCAAATCGAGCTAGACATCGCTAGTGGCAACTTTGACCCCTCCCTCGTCAAATACAAGCCTCAGAAACAAGAATCAATCTCTGTTTCTGAGTTGTTTGACCAATTTGTCGAATACAAGCGCCGATCCATCTCCAACGGTGGATTGTCTAAATATCTTGCGTTACAGAAACACGTTTCTGTATTTTTCAAAAACAAGAAAAGCATTTCTGTTTCTGAAAATGTTGCTGAGAACTTTCGAGATTGGCTGGCACAGAAACTGGAACCCGTCACCGTAAGGGAACGGATCGTTTTGATCAATGCTTGCTGGGAGTGGGGACTAAAAAAGAAGCTGGTAGTCGAAAATCCTTGGGCTGATGTTCACGTTTCGGTCGCACCCAAACAACGCCCGGAACCGTTCACACTTACAGAAATAAGCGCCATTATTCACAAATTCCGCTCAGCTCCCGAACTTAATCACTATGCGGACTATGTGGAATTCAAATTCGGAGTCGGCCTTCGCACCGGGGAAGCAGCAGCGCTCCTCTGGCGACATTGTTCACCTGAGTGCTCGCGCATCTGGATCGGAGAAAGTTTGAGCAACGGATCTCGCAAATCCACCAAAACTAATAAGGCGCGCACGGTGCCGCTAACACCACGGCTGCAACAGCTATTGCTCGATCGGCGACCGACTATCGCTCACGGGCCCGACGATCTAATCTTTACCAGTACAAACGGCTGTGCGATCGACTCCAAGAATTTCTGCAACCGTTACTGGAAACCTGTGCTTGCTGAATTAGGCATTGATTATCGCAAGCCTTATAACACCCGGCATACTTTGATTTCGCATGGTTTGGAAGCTGGCATGAATCCAGTGGCGATCGCATCGCTTACCGGTCACAATGTTCGCACTCTATACGAAAATTATGCCGGCCTTGTCAACCCACCACAGTTGCCAGATTTGTTGCCTGTTTTCGACCCCGTTTCTGAGGTTGATTCTCGGGTCGATCGCTCAGATATTTTTGAATAAACATTTGGTGATCGTGACAATTAATATTGCCACTGCAAATCACCAAATGTTCGAGAAGTGCTTTATTATAAAGCACTTTCCCGCTAGGATTTCTTCCCCAATGTATGCCTTCTAAAAGTTTGCCTTGCTGCCTGTATCTTAATAAAGTCCGTTCGCTGCAACGAAAAACTCGGCAGGCAGCATACAGGTCCACAAAAATGCTAAAATCGCTCATTTCCCACCTTTAACAAATTCTTAATTACGTTGTCTTTAATCATGTTTTGTCGCATCATTTCTACAAGTAAAATGCGCGCTTCTTCGCTGGAAAGCAATTTGGTTTGTTCGATATAAACCTTGAGTTTGAATTGCTGTTCCATCGTCAGTTCCAATGAGATATTCATGGTGTTTCCTCAGTCGGATTTACCAAATTGAATAATTGATGAATTCGATCGCGTACTAACTCATTCTCTGTTTCCAACCAATCGGCAATGGTTGCTGCGTCATATTTAGTCCCCGGTGCTTGCCACCCAAACATTTGAGTAATTAGGTTTTGAGTATGCTCCGGATAGTATTCATCCCACCAAATCAAGGCAATGTCTCGGATTTTTTTGGCGTCTAGAGAGTCAATGAGTTCGCAAGCAATTTCGGGTTCGGGTTCGGGTTCGGCTTCGGGTTCGGCTTCGGGCGTGGATTCGGGCGTGGATTCGGGTCTGAGTAATGCTGTGAGGGCAGTTTGTTCTTTGGCAGTTAGGGCTGCCCAGACTTTTTGGCGATCGACAACACCGCTGCTGCAACAGGCGGTGATGATGCCCTGAATATTTTTGGCGAATTCGCGATCGCCCTCGCTTATGGCAGCCCGAATAAAATTAACAAGCTCTGCAATTTCATTGTCAGATGTTTCTTGAATCCGATCGACCTCTAAAAAAAGAGGTTGATCGCTCTGAAAATCCTCCGGTAGCAAGGTTTCCAGGGTCCGATCGACCTGCACCGAAAACTCACCAAAACTTTCGGGATTTTCTGTACCCTGCGTTCCAGTTTTTGTTACACCGTTGTCTGTTCCAGAAAAAATACCTTTTTTTGGTGTTAAAGGTTGATCGGGTTGATCTACTTGCTGAGTTTGTTTCCCAAACACTGATACAGCAAGGGATTCAGGTTGATCAACTTTTTGCTCGACCTCGCAAAATGAGGTTGATCTTTCATCATCAGGTGGTCGATCGCACTTGCTCCAGACGCGACATCTTTTCCCGGCGATTACCTTCAAGCCCCTCGACCAGCCGAGAATTTTGAGAATGCCGGTAACTCGCATTTGGTGCGAGCGCTCTTGTCGGCTCAAATCAACTTGAAGGTGATCGAGAAGATCGCCTAGAAGCACCCATTCCCGGTGCTGGGTGTAATTTACGATCGACTCTAGCCAAGGGTCTGTGGTTTGAAATTCTTGGGCTATAGTTTCGGCAGTGATTTCCTCGTCGTAATCCAGCCACCAACTTTCGCCGGCTTTGAAAGCAGCAACAGCAGCAGCCCAGATTGCATCTCGTTCTTTGGCTAAAAGTTTGGTATCAATGCGCTTATTTACTGGGATAATCCAAAATCGCCGGTTGCCAGTTTCGTCTGACAAAAACTCATCTTTGTTGGTTGTGGCAACGATGACGCTGGCGCGGGGAAAATCTTGGGTATCGCGACAGTAGGGCGGTCGCACAGCATCGACCGCACTTGATAAGAAAGCCTTGGTATTGCTTACATCCCGGCGTTTGAAGATGCTCTCCAACTCAGACCATTCGACAAACCAGGCTCGGTGTAATTTAAGGCGTTCATCTTTGTCGGAGACAGCACCTAAGCTGTCATCAAAATAATCACCGGCGAGGATTTTGAAGAAGGTAGATTTTTTGAAACCTTGCTTGCCTTGAAGGATCAAAGCTGTATCGAGCTTGCACCCCGGTGAGAGTGCGCGGGCAACTGCGCCGATGAGAGTCTTCCGGACGAAAGTCTGATAAATTGCCGAGCTGACTCCGAAGTATTTTTCGGCAAGATTATCCAAAATTAAAGTATCAGCAGGAACTTGCAGTGATAGCAAATACTCCTCGATCGGCGAGTATTGGTTCTGTTCTGCTAGCTCTGTGATAATATCCAAAACGTCTTCTTTGCAGGATTTAACTAGAATTCCGTAACGGATAGCTAACTGAATTTTTGCTCGATCGATCGACACTGGTTGATTGTCGATTTCAATCCGCTTAGTTAATTTATTTAGGCGGATACGATTTCTGAAAAAACGTGATATATTGTTGTAATCTTGAATCAGTTTATCGTCAGATTCAAGAGCTTTGTTTCTACTTGAATTAGCCGAGGTTTTATCTTAATCCAAAATCTCGGCTTGATTATTTTGAGATTTGAGAAAGCGCCAGTATTCACCTTTGATGCAATTTTTTACAGCTTTGGGGGAAATTTTGTGGCTGAGGCTGGAAGTAGGATTCGATTGCATTGCTGAATTCCAGATTTGCTCCCATTCGGGTTCGTCCCAGCCACCCCCGGGGGAACAACGCCGACAGGCATCTATAAATAACGTGTAAGCATCATCATTGGTTGTCTGTCCCAGTTGGGCAAACTCGTTCGCCGTGCCAATCAAATCTCTGGCTAGGGTTGCCATTGAAGTATTTTAGGACTTACGCATTGACAAAATAACTCTATTGTGTATATCTGGAACAGAGGTGAATTCAATTCCCAAAACAAACAG
>NZ_JAUBVK010000059.1:0-10928 GCF_036705795.1 Microcoleus sp. ARI1-B5 | reverse complement strand
GAGCGGAATGAGGCGAAAGTTTCACGTTCCGTTCTGAAGGAGAGGTAGGGGTAGAAATGCCCCTATCGACTCTAACCGTGAGGACTTTAGTCCTCAGATGGATGCGGACTCGCATTCCGAACGATCAAACGTTTTTATGACGGGTAATTGACAGGACATAATATAAGTCATGACTAGAAAGGCTTATTCGTCGGTTTAAAACCTTGCTTTTGAAAATAGGTTTTAAATACCTCGTGAGCAATTGGTGCGGCCGATACAGCACCAAATCCGCCGCCTTCAACTATAACTGCGATCGCAACTTCCGGCTTGTCAGCGGGAGCAAAGCCCACATACATCGAATTGTCAGCATGACCGGGCATTTCCACAGTCCCTGTCTTACCAGCACTTAAAGGAATAGTACCGTCATTCATAGCGCGGCCTGTACCCTTTTTCACCACGTCAATCAATCCTTCTTTAATGACCTTTAAAGTAGAAGGTTTAATCCCTGTTGGGATTTTTTTAGTGAGGGGTGTATTGGTTTGAGAAGCCAACAAATGCGGCTGCACTCGCGAACCGCCGTTAGCAATTGTTGATACCATCACTGCTAATTCTAGGGGCGTGCAAAGTACCAAACCTTGACCGATCGCCATTGTGACGGTATCGCCCACATACCAATCTTCCTTGTACATTTTCTTTTTAGTGGCCGGCGTCGGAACTTGACCGTGATTGGCGCCGTCTATCCCCAAAAGATCTAAATTAATCGTGCCGCCAATGCCCATTTTAGACGCCCATTTCGACATTTGTTCCGGCCCGGCAGCCATGCCTACTTGATAGAAAAACGTATTGCTGCTGAAGGCTAAAGCATCGCGGAAACCGATGACACCGTAACCGGCGCCGTGTTCGTTGAAAGAAATGCCGCCGATCGAAATTGAAGAAGATGATACTAAAGTCGAGTCAGGAGAAAACTTGCCCGACTCCATCCCGGCGACAGAAGTTACAATTTTAAAAGTGCTGCCGACTGGATAGCCTTGAACAGCGCGATTTAAAAAGGGTTTTTCTGGCCCTTGCAGCCGCTCCCATTCTTTTTGAGTCACCTTGCGGGTGAAAATATTGGGGTCAAAGGTCGGCCAACTAGCCATTGTTAAAAGCGCTCCGGTTTTCACGTCGATCGCCACAACGGCACCCAGGCGATCGCCCAAAGCTTTTTCCGCAGTTTTCTGCATATCTAAATCTAAAGTTAGCTGCACCGGTTTGCCGGGAATAGGATCTTTTACACCTAAATCTTGGATTTCCTCGCCCTTAGCATTCACCTCAATTAAACGGTTTCCCCAAACGCCTTCTAAAGTTGGATTAGCTAATTTTTCAACTCCCATCTGACCGACGATCATGCCCATCGGATATGCAGGATTGGCTTTTAATTGATCTAAACTAGCTTCGCCGACGTATCCCAAAAGGTGAGCTGCTAATTGCTGGTTGGGATTGTCTCGGCTCGATTCGGCGCGAATTTCAACTCCGCGCAAAGTATTACTTTGTTCTCCCAAAGCGACGAAAGTAGCGACATCGATATCCTTACTAATTCGCACTGGTAGGGCTGATTTGTAGCCTGCTGCATCGATTTTTTTGACAATTTCGGCGGCGGGAACTTTGACGATCGGGCTCAGTGTAGCGGCGACTTCTTGCCACTCCAAGGCCGATCGCTCTTTTGGCCACAAATACACCGATCGCGATACGCGGTTGGCCGCAAAAATTTTGCCGTTGCGGTCTAAAATTTGACCGCGAGTCGCTGCGACTGAGACAGGGCGAATGCGGTTATTTTCCGCCCGCTGGCGGTTGTAGGCTCCCTGTACGAGTTGCAATTCGGCTAGACGAAAGATCGGCATCGCCACCATGGTAGTGACTATCAGCATAAAAACCATGACTTGGAGCGATCGACTGCGTTGGCGTGCAGCATTGTCCAAGCCATTTTTGTCGAATCGGACTTGAGAGTTAAAAGAAAAATCGCCAGCCATATTAATTAATCTGCTCTTTTTATTCAACTAACAGGTAGAGACGGTTCCCATCCGGATTATTTGGCGGAGAATACAGCGATTATAACTTCTCACTCTTTAGTAACAGACATAAATTCTGCCGGTTGGCAGAGGAATCAGCCGGATTGTTTGATTAAGGTTGATCTTAAATATCAGGTTTTTGTGACAATTCAACTGTTAAGGAGGTACAGGCGCTGTGGAACCGATCGATTTTTTGATTGCTTGGCTGGTGACGGGCAGCAGCTTGCTGCTAATTTCTCAACTGCCGATCGGCGTAGAAATTGACAGTACACCGAAAGCAGTAATTTCCGCTGCCGTTTTGGGAATTTTGAATGTTTTAATTTTGCCAATTCTGAAAGCAGTTTTTTTGGTACCGAACCTGCTGACGCTGGGATTGCTATCCGGCGCGTTTGCTTTTGTAATGAACGTGATTGTTTTTGCCTCTGCTGCGAAGCTAGTTGAAGGATTTCGCTTGCGGATGGGTCTTTGGAGCGCGGTACTGGGGGCGATCGCCTTAGCCGCAGTTAGCAGCTTTATCAACGGCGCGCTTCTGTAAGCAACTACCCCTAATATCTGGCGATGAAAATCGCCCGATATTTCCCAGCCTAGCCGGCGCGTTTCGTTTGCCTAAAAGCGATTTTAATCGCCCCATTTTATCTAATTCCTTATCCCTTACATCCGTTAAATCCGTTAAAAAATCCGTTGCCGAACTTGCTTTTTCCCTCCGTTAAATCCGTTAAAAAATCTGTTGCCGAAGTGCCTTATTCCCTCCGTTAAATCCGTTAAAAAAACCGTTGCCGAAGTGCCTTATTCCATCCGTTAAATCCGTTAAAAAATCCGTTGCCGAACTTCCTGCTTACTTCCCAATCACCGACGCATAGGCTGTCACTTTAATATCAATTCCAGTAATATCTCCACCGACAACAACGGCCGCCGCTCCTAAATCCAATGCTTTTTTAGCCATGGACGGCCCAGCAATCCCGCCTTCGCAGATAACGGGAACCTTAAGCTTTTCTACCATTTCCGCAAGCAAATCAAATCCGGGCGGCGAGAAATTTTCCGTTTGGGGAGTGTAGCCAAAAAGAGTAGTTGCGACAGTATCTGCACCAGCTTGGGCCGCCGCGATGGCAGCTTCTATGGTATCTACATCCGCCATCACTAATTTGCCCAATTCGCTGTGAATTCGCGCGATTAACGTTTTTAAGTCTTCGCCGGGAGGGCGGTTTCGCTCAGTCGCGTCAATGGCGATAATATCGGCTCCTGCAAGTGCGATCGCCCGCGCGTCTTCAAACCGAGGAGTAATGTAAATCTCGCATCCCGGCAATTGCTGCTTCCAAATCCCAATTATGGGAGCCGATACCTGTTTTCGCACCGCCGCAATGTGAGCCGGAGTGTCAATCCGCACGCCCGAGGCTCCTCGATTGACAGCGGTTCGAGCCATTGCCGCAATGACGATCGGATCGTGCAGCGGCGAATCAGCAGGTGCTTGACAAGAAACAATTAATCCTGTAGGAATTTGACAGTTAATCATGGGGAATGGGGGATGGGGAATGGGGGATGGGGAATTGGGCATCGGGCAAAGAGGGCATCGGGCATCGGGCTTTTTTTGTAATTTATTCCCTGTGCCCTATTGCACTCAAATAAGCGTTAAGTTTTGGTAGTAATTTATCGACAATTGGTTTAAATTTGCTGACTTCTTCGCTTGCGATCAGTTGTCTAGCATAGGCTAATCTTAACCAGTTTACTGTTTCGTACAAAGAGCCTCTCGCAATTTTTACAAAACGCCGATTATCTTGGTCATTATAACGACCTCTTCCTTCAGCAATATTAGCACAGACACTATCAGCAGACCGAACGATCTGTTTGCCCATCGTATCTTTTGTGAAGTAATCCCATTTTTTAACAATCTCCCAAATCTGATTCGCCAAACTTTCCGCCAACTTATAAACCTCTAATTCCTCAAAATCAGGTCTTCCCATAATTACCTCAAAAACTCAATTATATTAAATGCCCAATGCCCTGCGCGGGCCTTCTTCCCTGTTTGGCCCATGCCCCATCCCGGAGCAACGCTAGAGCCCCATGCCCCATCCCGGAGCAACGCTAGAGCCCCATGCCCCATCCCGGAGCAACGCTAGAGCCCAATTACCCATTACCAATCCCGGCCATTAAACAAATAATTTTGTCAAGCAAATGCTGAGGGTGAATCGGTTTAGCCAAACAATCGTTAGCTCCCGCCGTCACAAAAGATATTTCATCGGCGGGAATTTCCTTAGCGCTTAAAGCCAGAATTTTGAGATTTTCCGTAGCTGGTTTTTGGCGAAGTTGTTGAATTATTTCGCCGCCATTCATACCGGGCAAACGCATATCGACAATCACAGCATTCGGTTGCAAAAGTTCAATTTGTTCTACTGCGGCCGAACCTTCAATCATCCACACCACTTGCAGTCCTGCTGCTGTCAGGATATCGCAAATCAGCATGGCAGTTTCTTCATCTTCTTCGACGAGGACGATGCTGCCGCGCAAAGAAGAAGAGTGCAGCGGTAAAGAAGAATTCGATTTTTCATATTTAAATTTTGTGGACTCATCTTTGCTTTTAGTTTGGATTGGTATAGAAACTGTAAAAGTAGAGCCGACATCAACTGTAGAGTTGACTTCGATCGCCCCGCCGTGAAGCTCTACTAACTGTTTAGTTAATGCCAATCCCAGACCGGTGCCGCCGTATTCGCGGCGGTAGGGAGAATCCAACTGCTGGAATTTTTGAAACAAGAGCGATCGCTGATCTTCGGGAATTCCAATGCCGGTATCTTTGATTTGAAAAACAGCGGTGCTACCGGGGGGTGCAGTACCGGGCTGCCGCACTGCCGGCGTGCGATTTTTATCTTCTGTTACCCAAACTCGCAGGACGACTCGCCCGCCTTCGGGAGTAAATTTAATTGCATTTCCTAAGAGATTGAAGAGAATTTGTCTCAAGCGGCGGGGGTCTGCGGTGAAGCGATCGCACTCTTGTTTAATTCGCTGTTCTTGCATTAGTTCCACGCCTTTAGCCAGTGCTTTTTCTTTGAGGGCGTGCAGGCTCTGAGAAGCTAATTTAGAAATTGAAAATTCACTAATTTTTAATACTGCTTTTCCCGCTTCTACTTGCGATAAATCTAAAATATCGTTAATTAATTCTAATAAGTGGTCGCCGCTGTCCCGGATAGTTTGCAGGTACTGCCGCTGTTTTTGTATCGGCACTTCTTTGGTGCCAACTTGGCCGTAAGACCACCGCAGCAGCGTGTCGGAAATGCCGATGACGCAGGTGAGGGGAGTCCGCAATTCGTGGCTCATAGCTGCCAAGAATTCGCTTTTGGCGAGGCTGGCAGACTGGGCGGCGACCAGTGCATCGCGCAGTTCTCGCGTGCGCTCTATGACGCGCTGTTCTGAGGTGCACTTTTGCTGCTGGACTTCTGCATAAAGTTCGGCTTGGTAAATGGCGATCGCCAAATGTTCTGCTATTTGCCGCAAAAATGTTTTTTTGCTTTCTTCCCACTCCCGAACAGTACACTGGTGGGCGATTAGCAGCCCCCACAATTCGTCTTGAACTACGATCGGCACTAGCAACTTTGCCCGCACCAACGCCTGCCGCATCAACTCTAAAAAACAAGGCTGCGAAGAGTAAGTTGTTTCCACATCTGCGACGGACAAAGCTAAACCTTTGCGGTATTTTTCTCGGTCAATGACTCCCTCGGGAAAACAGTGGGCGCCTTCACTAAAATTCAGTACAGACGAGATAGCATCGCTGGCTAAAGCTTCGTAGGTGACGCGGCCTAAATACAAGTAAGAACCGGAATTTTCTTTGACTTCGCCCGAGTGAGAAACCGCCGCAGGTATTTGTTCACCTAACTCGCGATTGTGCGGCGCTGGCACTTTTTCAAATTGATAAATTAACAGGCGATCGACCTCCAAAAACTCTCGCACTCTCGAAACTGCTTTTGACAAAATTACAGGCAATTCCAAACTCTGGCGAATTTGAGTTGTCACCTGATTCAAAAGTCGCTCTTGTGCGAGCTGCTGCTGCAAAGCATCTTCCACTGGCTGACAGAATGAAATGCAGGGACTGGCAATTTGTAAGTGATTGACGGCTTCGGCAATCTGCTGCTGTAGCATTTCTGGAGCGATCGGTTTGGGTGCGGAACTTCCCTCTATTTCTGTTTGGGTGTGTAGGGGCGGGCGACTGTTTTTGCTGGTATCGGTAGCGAGAATATCCAGCAAATTTAGGGTGAATTCGCTTTGCATAACTGCCGAGTTTGGCTGTAGATTTTTAATTGCTTGTTTGAGGGCGCGAATGTCAATTTGCCTCTTCGGTGCGGGCGTTATTTTTGCGAGTTTGTCTGCGAGGGGAGAGAGGAAATTGGCGATCGCCCCGGGATCGAAAGTCAACTCGACATTTAATTGCGAAGTGAGATGTTTTTCGCTGTGTTGGCGTTTGTTTGTTGCTCCCTCATCTAATAGCTTGCCCCGCAACAGCGCGCTAAACCGATCTGATACCACTGCTGCAAACCTTTGGGACGAGTTTTCCCCATTTTCAGAATCCGCGATCGCATCATCGGCGAGCCAAATCGCCCCGGGTTGTTCAGCCATTTGCTGTAACAACTGGTAAGCAGCCTCAAAGGTTGCTAGTGGCAAAGTCCGATTTAAGGTTTTTGGTTTCAATCTAGGTATTTTCCCGGTTATTTTAAAGAACGAAATATGAATGCCCCTGTTTTGGGGACGGAACCCGGGGCGCAGCAGGCGCGGCCGCTTCAAGAGCAAGACTTAAGTAGCAAATAGTTATCCTTACTTGCCTATACTTATATACTTTAGGTAAGTTGACTAAAGATAACACGCAGTGTAATCTTTACTTAAGAACACGCGGGCGATCGGGCGATCGTGCCTACTTATCTGGGGATGAGCCGTCTACCCAATAGCGTTGTCAGTTAACACCACTTATCTTTTAGGCTTTTAAGTAGCTTAAAGTAAGTTTGGAGCGGTTTTACGAAGCAGACTTGAGATGAAAGCAGTCAGAAGGCAGGCTCTCTTCAGGCTCAGGAGCCAGAGAGCTGATTTCTCCCTATAGTTGTTATTACTTTAAACTATCTTAATCCAGTATAATATCAATATATAATTTGTTAACTTCTACTTAACACTATCCGGGTAAATGAGCAATCCAACTCAACTAACCCCCGATTTCACGATCGGACATCTGCCGTGTCACCACTTCCAAGTGAGTGCTGCAACTCCAGGACAGGTAGTGGCCCAAAGATTCGAGCAAGAACCAGACCTGCCGGGAGTGATTATTACTCACGAATCACAGGTATTGGGCATGATTTCTCGCGTCAAATTTCGAGAGCAAATGAGTCTTCCAGAGCGCGTAGAAATTTACGGGCAGCACCCGATTCGAGCCTTGTTAGATTTTATCAGAATTCCGCCTTTGCTCATGGAGGCAAACTGGAAAGTTGAGGATGCCGTGCAAGCGTCTCTCAACAGGCATAAAGATTTGATTTATGAACCAATTATTGTGGTAAGGGAAAACCATAGTTTCCGCCTTTTGGACGTTCAGACTCTGATGATTGCCCAGTCTAAAATTTTAGCTCAAGCTAACAAAATTATTCAAAAATACAGAGCCGAAAGACAGAACTATCTGGGAATTATTCAAGAAGAACAAGCGAAATTTAATGCGTGCAACGAGCTGTTAAAATCCCAACAGCTTCAAGCCCAAAAACTCCCAAAAACTCCCAAAAACCAGGAAGTGGCCTTGGTAAAACAAGCTGAAGAAATAGCTCAAATGAATCAGAAATTTGTGAGAATTGCGAAGCTGATTTCCTCGGAAGGTCGCCAAGCATTTCAAGCTACTTTTCAAGGTGCTAATTCTATTTGCAACAATACAGATAAAATTTTGGGCGTTGGCAAAGCAATAGCTAACGATCTAGAAACGGTTAACCGCACTTCCCGAACCATCCGGGAGGCGATCGAACAAGTCAGGCATTTAGCGGTACAGGTGGCTGTAGTTACCAATCAAATGGGAAATCAGCCCAGCGGCCTGAGCCAAGTGAGTCAGGAAATTGGCAGGCTGGCAAGTAAAACGTTTGAATTGGGAACTCAAATGGAGCAAATTGCCAGTCGGTTTAAACTTCGCGTTCACGAACTCACGGAGGCAGCAAGAGCGGGTGCTAATGTGGCTAAATCGGTGACCATCAAGATCGATCGCGCGGAAATGGCTTTGTTAGAGTTGGAGGAATTAATAGCGGAAAAAGATTTCAACTCACTGACCGCTATTACACAACCTTTGGCACTCAAAAAAAGTGTTACTGCTCATTCTTTAGTTAAAGAGATAGAAGACGCTGAAGTCGCGGTTTCCGAGTTGGAAGACATAGTTAAGCAGCAAGATTCATCGCAATATCTGATCCAAAAAATTCAGCAAGCGCTGAAGTCCAAAAAGCCCTAAAATCTCAGGGGGAATCCGCTCAAACCTTTCGCAAGGGGAAAAATCACCATCAAAATATTAATTTATAATTTAATAAATTCCAGAATACTATTTGTTTTAGTGAGGTGAGAAAATTCAAAATAACAGTTGGGAAAGGCTATTTAACATAGGTGTCAACTTAACGTCTTATGTATTACCGATCTACTGTTTGACGATTAGACATATCCCCCCGAATTCGGGCTTTTCAGGGGGGATTGCCCCGGATAGTCGGGGGGGGACAGGAGTGTTCTTGCGTCAACCCCTACTCCCCAACTATCCGGGGAGTAGGGGTCGAGTAGGGGGTATGCGAGGGGGATCGAGAGGCTTGCGATCGACGAGAGATACAAAGAACTTCAGACTTAAGTTGACACTTTCGGAAGGCTATTTAACTCCCAAAAATCCGATTCACAAATCACAAAAATTGCTTAAATAATAGGTTATGATTATGAAAATTCTGCTAGTAGAAGATGACACAATTACCATCAATTTGCTCGCCCAAGCGCTGAACTCTCACAATTACAATGTGAATACGGCAGCAGACGGTGAAACAGCCTTGCAGTTGGCGCAGGCCTACGATTACGACCTGATTGTTTTGGATGTGCTGATTCCTAAACTCGACGGCATTAGTTTGTGTCGGGAACTGCGATCGTCCGGCTGCCAAATGCCGATTTTACTGCTGACAGCGCTAGACAGCAGCAGCGATCGAGTCCAAGGTTTAGAAGCGGGTGCAGACGATTATGTGGTCAAACCCTTTAATCTCGAAGAATTAATTGCTAGAATTCGGGCTTTGCTGCGCCGGGGAAAGGCAACTTTGTCGAGTACAATTTTGACCTGGGAAAAACTGCAACTTAACCCGGACACTACGGAAGTAACTTATGCCGAAAAAGTTCTGCATTTGACTCCCAAAGAGTACAATCTGCTGGAACTTTTCCTGAGAAATCCCCGGCGCATTTTCAGCCGCAGCGCCATCCTCGATCGCATTTGGTCGGCCGGCGAATTTCCTCAGGAAGAAGCCGTTACCGCTCACATCAAGGGGCTGCGGCAGAAGCTGAAAGCAGCGGGGATGACTGTAGATTTAGTGGAAACCGTGTACGGATTGGGCTACCGGCTCAAAAGTCTGCCGGAGGATATGGAGAGCCAAAAAGTTGCCAGGGAAACAGCAGAAACGGCTAAAAGTCAAGAGACTTTATCTGCAGAATCCAGCGGGCCGAACCGGGAATTAAACAATGACGAGCGCCGCCTCAAAGTCCTGAGTGTGGTTGCTGAAATTCGGGGCAAGTTAAGAGCTAATTTTATCGAAAAGGTGGCGATATTCGATCGCGCGATCGCCCAACTGAAAACCGGAACCTTGGACAACGAACTGCGGCGGAAAGCCCAGGAGCAAGCTCACAAATTAGTCGGTTCTTTGGGCACTTTAGGGCTGCCGAAAGGTTCGGAAGTTGCGCGCAAGATCGAAAATTTGTTCAAGGCCCAAAACGTCTTGGAACCGGGAACTGCCGAGAAGATTGAGGAATTTCTGGATTTGCTCAAACAAATCTTCGATCGCCCGCCGGAACCTGCAAGCGAGCTGGAGGCTGAGGTTTCCCAACAGCGCCGAATGCTGATCGTTGATGATGATACTTTGCAGAGCGATCGACTAAAAACAGCAGCATCCGGTTCCGGCTTCGAGATAGAAGTCGCCAACTCTCCGCAAGCGGCAAGAATTGCGATTTCTCAACAGCCTCCCGACGCGATTTTGCTGGATTTGACCTTTTCCAGAATTCTGGAAAACGGACTTACTCTCCTAGCCGAACTGCGCACTGCAAAACCAGATATTCCGGTGATGGTTTTTAGCGGGCACAATCAATTGAGCGATCGAATAGAAGTTGCTCGTTTGGGAGCTTCGGGCTTTTTACACAAATCTATCCCCCCAGCAGATATACTCAAAGCAGTTGCCCAAGTTCTCGACCAGACTGGCCCTGCTGAAGCCAAAGTTATGGTGGTAGATGATGACGTGCATCTATTGGCTGCACTGAGAATGATTCTACAACCTTGGGGATTGCAAGTAACAACATTGGATGAGCCCGAAAAGTTCTGGGAGGTACTCGAAACTACTTGTCCGGATTTGCTAATTTTAGATGTGGAGATGCCCGGTTACAGCGGTATCGAGCTGTGTTTGGCGGTGCGGAACGATTTGCGCTGGAGCAAGCTCCCGGTGCTATTTTTGACGGCTCATTCCGAGTCGGAAACTGTGCGTCAAATGTTTGTCGCGGGTGCTGACGACTACGTGAATAAGCCGATCGTGGAACCGGAATTGATTGCTCGCATCCTGAATCGTTTGGAGCGGACTCAACTCCGGCACAGACTGGCTCTGACACAGCGGTAAGTTGACAGTTGACAGTTGACAGTTGACAGTTGACAGTTGACAGTTGACAGTTGACAGTTGACAGTTGACAGTTGAC
>NZ_JAUBVK010000058.1:0-11540 GCF_036705795.1 Microcoleus sp. ARI1-B5 | reverse complement strand
GATCGCGTTTGAGCCAGTCGTCGAGTACATCAAAGATGCCTCTTTCGGTCTGGGCGCGTCCGACTGCGATTGTCATTGCGGTAAAATCCTCTTGCTTGTTAAAAGACCAAGGTTTCTAATTAAAGTTAACATAACTATATATTAGAAGTTCATAAATTTTCAACATAATTAGCGGGAGTTGATACAGAATTGCTATCGGTTAGTCGCGATCGCGCCAGCGAACTGTGACGCACAGGTGGGCGACTTGAATTAAAATTTGGCTTTAAGGCTGTTTAATCTTATGACTGCAAAAACGACGACCTCGATCGATTCTGTCCTGCGCTACGAGGTTTTGGGCTCCCGCCGCTTCAGCAATTACTGGTGGGCGACGGTTGTCAGCATTGGAGGAACGGGTTTCCTGCTGTCGGGCCTTTCCAGCTACTGGCACGTGAACCTGCTGCCTTTTGCTGACCCGACTCAACTCGTTTTCATCCCCCAAGGCATCGCGATGGGTTTCTACGGCGTCTGCGCGCTGCTGTTGGGGCTTTACCTCTGGCTGACTGTTCTCTTGGATGTCGGCGGCGGATACAATGAGTTCGATCGAAAAACCGGTAACATTCGGATCTTTCGCTGGGGATTTCCCGGCAAAAACCGCAAACTTGATTTTACTTGCAAGACATCGGACGTGCAATCTGTGCGGGTGGACATTAAAGAAGGTCTCAGTCCCCGCCGCAGTATTTACCTCAAGCTCAAAGACCGCCGTCAGTTTCCCCTGACTAGAGTCGGACAGCCGATTGCTTTGTCTCAAGTGGAAAATCAAGCTGCCGAATTGGCTCGATTTTTGCAAGTTCCCCTCGAAGGACTTTAGGGATTTTCGCATTGAAGCATTGAAGCAGGGATTTTCGCATTGAAGATTTTCGCATTGAAGATTAGTAATGTGTCGTAGGGTGCGCGCGCAGCGGCGCACATCCCTGGTAAATCGATAAAAAATCTAGGGTGCGCCTCGCCGTGCACCTTACCTGGTTGAGTGAAAGTGAAAATACAAAAGCAAATGCAAATGCAAATCAGAATTCAGCGGTGGTTGTTCTCACTTTTAATAATTGGTGCGCTGTTTGTCGGGGGATGCGGTAGTTCCCCGGCTGCGAACTCAACTCCGACACCGAATCCGGCGTCGGGTGAAAGCATTTCTTTGTCTCCGTCTGCGTCTGTGTCTCCGTCTCCTGCTGCTGTGGCGGCGAGTTCGCAATTTAGCAATTTGCCGCGCTTGACCAAAAAAGCAACGGTGGTGATGACGGTTAAAGGTGCTCCAATTACGATCGAACTCGACGGCACAAACGCCCCAATTACTGCGGGCAATTTTGTCGATTTGGTTCAGAAGGGAGTCTACGACGGGCTGGTATTTCACCGAGTCGTGCGGCAACCTCAGCCTTTTGTAGTTCAGGGTGGCGACCCGCAGAGCAAAGACCCAAAATTCCCTGCTGCGCGGCTGGGAACTGGGGGTTTTATTGACCCGAAAACCTCTGTCGAACGCAGGATTCCTCTGGAAATTAAAGCTAAAGGTGCTTCAAATCCTACTTACAGCCAAACGCTAGAACAAGCTGGGGTTGCCCAGAAACCCGTGTTGATGCACACTCGCGGGGCTGTGGCTATGGCTCGATCGCAGAGTCCTGATTCGGCTTCTTCTCAGTTTTACTTTACTTTGACCGATGTGCCGTTTTTGGACGGTAGCTATGCGGTTTTTGGCTACGTGAAGCAAGGGATGGATGTTATTGATAAGATTGAAGCGGGCGATCGCATTGATAAGGCTACTGTTACTCAGGGTTTGGAAAACTTTAAGGCTGTTAGCTGAAGGTAGTCATTAGTTATCAGTCAGCAGTCATTAGTGAATGGATGTTGTTGTTACTGGAATTGGTCTTGTTTCGAGTTTAGGCACTCTGGAAACTAGCTGGAAAAGACTGTTGGCTGGGGAGTCGGGAATCGATCGGCATCAACCTTTTTTAGAACTTGAACGGCGACCTTTGGCTTTAATTGGCACAAAACCTGCCGATTTAATAACTTTAATTCGGCAGGTTTTAGCAGATGCTTTGCAAGATGCTAATTTGAGTTTGCCTTTGCCTGATTGCGGGATTGCGATCGGTTCGAGCCGCGGATTTCAGGGAAATTTGGAACTTTTGGCAAGAGAAAGAAGTTCGGCAACGAGCACTGTACGGGATTTAACGGATGTAACGGATGGACTGAAGAAGTCCGAGGGAAGAAGGAAGAGAATGCCCAATGCCCGATGCCCCATGCCCCATGCCCAATTCCCAATTCCCGATTCTCAATTTGTGGATTTTTTGCCTCACATGGGGGCGATCGCGGCGGCGAGGGCAATTGGCTCGACGGGGCCTGTGCTGGCGCCGATGGCTGCTTGTGCGACGGGCATACAGTCGATCGCCCGCGCTGTTGATTTAATCCGCACCGGTGAGTGTCAGCGGGCGATCGCAGGTGCTGTAGAAGCGCCAATTACACCGCTGACAGTGGCTGGATTTAACCGGATGGGTGCTTTGGCAAACACTGGCTGCTATCCGTTTGACGAACACCGGGAGGGCTTTGTACTCGGCGAAGGCGGGGCTTTATTTGTATTAGAATCGGCTGATTTGGCAAGCCGTCGCGGCGCTAAAATTTACGGTCGAATTTCGGGTTTTGGGTTGACAAATGATGCTTGTCATGCTAATGCGCCGGAGCTGGGGGGGGAAAGTGCGATCGCGGCGGTAAATCAATGTTTGAAACGCAGCAATTTAGCGGCGGTTGATATAGATTTTATTCACGCTCACGGTACTGCAACTGATTTAAATGACCGACACGAAGCGCTGTTAATTCAGAAATTGTTTCACCGAGGAGTGGCTGTTAGTTCGACTAAGGGGGCTACTGGTCATACTTTGGGAGCTTCGTCCGCTTTGGGCGCGGCTTTTTGTTTGATGGGTATTAAATACCAGATGCTGCCGCCGATCGAGGGCCTGAAAAAACCGGGGTTTGAGTTAGATTTTGTTCGCAGCGCCCGATCGACTCTTGTGAGAAATGCGGTTTGTTTGAGTTTTGGCTTTGGCGGGCAGAATGCTGCGATTGTCTTATCGGGCGATCGTTAATTTTTGGCAGTGAAAGTCGATCGGCATTTAAATCGCAGGAGCTCTCTACAGATATAGCAACCGCCACATCGGGCGCGGACATAAATAACCTCATGAATAGAGCCGATACCCGTACTGCATAAATGGTTTAATTCCCGTACTGTGCAACTGTCAACTGTCCCAGGTCAACTGTCCCAGGTCAACTGTCCACTGTCCCAGGTCAACTGTCAACTGCTATAAAATCTTGTGGGGCGCGTCGGAAAGCTCGATCGCACATCCAATTTAAAGCTCAGAAGCAATATCCTATTTATGTATTTTTGTCAACTAACTGAGAATTTTGGTAAGATGGCGCTGCGGCTGTGCTAGTCTGGCTCTGCATTCCGAGGCTAACTCTTCCCTCACAGCCTGGGATGCCAGAAAATAGAGGCAGATTAAAGCTGTATTGTATTTTATTCACGCACCGATGCCGATCGGCGAAGATAGAAGAAAGAAACTGTTTCAATTAAGCCTCAGGTATTTTCACATGGATCTGGCATCTCATCGATTTATGTCTTATTTTGAACCTCTTCAAGCTGCTCACCTGTGCCAAATAGCTGTATTGGAGAGTTTTGCTGAGGAAACGCTGGTTTTTGAAGAAGGAGAAACAGCGGATTTTTTATATCTAGTTTTAGAAGGTGAAGTCGAGTTTAGCAAGGGGATTGAAAATAATAAATATCAAACTATTGCTGTCGCCGGGCCAGACGATTTTTTTGGCGAGCTCGGAGTTTTAGACGGAGAGCCTCGCAGTGCTAGAGCTGTGGCATTTGGCGGCTCGACTTTGGCAAAAATAGACCGCGAAGAACTGATAGCAACTCTCCAGTTGGCTAAAGGCAGTTCGGTACTGCAAATGTTTAGTTTCATTATTAAAAATTTGCGTTCTACGACAGATCAATATGTTAGCCAGTTCGTACACAAACAAAAAATGGTGTTGGTAGGAGAAATGGTCAGCACAATTATTCACGATTTCAAAAGTCCTTTTACGGGAATTAAACTATCCAGCGAAATGCTCAAAGAAATGCACCCGGATGAGGAAACTCAGGAGTGGTGCGAACTTATTCAATTGCAGGTTCAGCGAATGTTGGGGATGGCTGAGGAAGTGTTGGAATTTTCGCGCGGTAACTCTGCATTAAATAAAAAACCAGTTAATCTCATCCAGACTTTGCAGCAGTTTGAAAAGTTGAACAGAGTTTATTTTGAGGCTGCTAAAGTAGATTTGGTGCTGCGGGTAACAGAAGTGATAGTGGAAGCGGACGAAAATAAGATTTTGCGCGTTTTGCAAAATTTAGTTGGGAATGCTGTTGAAGCTTTTGGCGGACGCGGGGGGCGAGTAGAGATTGCTGTGGGACAAAGTGAGGAGTGGGCAGAAATTAGCATTTACGATAACGGCCCGGGCATTCCGCAGGCAATTAAGGAAAAGTTATTTGAACCTTTTGTCACTTACGGCAAGCGGACTGGTACTGGGTTGGGGACGGCGATTGCTAAGTCAATCGTTGATGCTCACAAAGGGGAAATTACTTATGAGTCGGAAAACCAAAAAGGGACAACTTTTTACATCCGGTTGCCGAAAATCATCAGTTAGCAGAGCGCGTTTAAGCAGGTAGGCGGATATATACTTAGGACTTTCGCACGAAGCCTGAGAAACCTGGTTTATGAGTAAATATCTCGTTAGCAAACAATATTTTTATAAGCAACCGGGTTTAAGAGTGTAAGTCTTAATAATGTGTAACGAGTGGCAGAATCAAGTATAATTGAATTAACGAACTGCTAAAAATCTGATGCCAGTTACTATTCAAACCTTACCCGCAGAAGTTATCGATTTAATTGCCGCAGGCGAAGTGATTGACTCGATCGCCGCTGCGGTACGAGAATTAGTTGAAAATTCTCTGGATGCTGGCGCAACTCGCATCGTTGTTTCTGTTTGGCCCGAACAGTGGCGGGTGCAAGTTGCGGATAACGGTACGGGGATGGATCTGGAAAATTTGCAGCAGGCGGCTTCGCCTCACAGTACGAGCAAAATTACCACGGAAGCTGACCTTTACAAAATTGCTACTTTGGGATTTCGCGGGGAAGCTTTGCACAGTTTGGCTCAGTTGGGCTGTTTGGAGGTTTTGAGCAGGCCCAACGATTTGGGATTGGGCGATTTTTGGGAAAATCGAGAGTCTGCGGAAACCCCCCCCAGCCCCCCCTTGTTAAGGGGGGGAGTTGAGAAGTCATCGTTTAATCAGGGGGGAACCCAAAATGCTCGATCGGGCTGGCGGGTGGTTTACAACAACGCAGGCGTTGCTGTGGAGGTGGAAACAGCGGCGATCGCTCCGGGTACGGTAGTCACTGTTGCTGATTTGTTTGGCAATTGGCCTGTGCGCCGCAGTTTTTTGACGCCGGCACAGCAAATGCGATCGATCCAATCCATCCTTCAGCAAATTGCTATTTGTCACCCGCACGTAAATTGGCAGTTGCGTCAAGGAAATACGCCTTGTTTTTACGTAAGTTCGGCCAGCACAGCGGAACTAATTTTGCCTCAATTTGTGCGGGGCGTGCGAGCGAGCGATTTGCAGTATTTAAAGTTAGATTGGCCGGCGAGTCCCCAAAATCAGAAAGCAGGAAATTTTTTGGTAGAAACTCAACTTGTGGGAGCTACAATCGGGCACAATTATCAATTACCAGTGGCCAATTCCCAATTACCTGTTACCAATTCCCAGTCTTTGGAGTTGGTAATTGGTTTGCCCGATCGCTGTCACCGCTCTCGGCCGGATTGGGTTAAGGTGGCAGTAAATCGGCGGGTTGTGCGATCGCCCGAATTAGAGCAAACTATTCTCAGCGCCTTCGCCCGCACTTGTGGGCGCGATCGCTATCCCGTGTGTTTTGTACACCTGCAACTCTCCCCCTCGGAAATCGACTGGAACCGCCACCCGGCTAAAGTGGAAATTTATCTGCACGATCCGAGTTTTTGGCAAGAACAAGTTGGCGCTGCAATCGATCGCGCTTTGCACCTGAATGATGAAGTTTTGCCCGCTCCTCCAATTCCCGATCGCGTGGGACAGTTGTTGAAAGCATCGGAACAAAAAAGTGCTTACAGTGTGGGGGCTTCGGCTCGTGAGAATGATGGTGGCGGCCGAGAGGCAAAAGGTCGTAAAATAGGATTGATGGAACTGAGGGCGATCGCACAAGTTCACAATACTTACATTGTTGCAGAACACTCCAGCGGAATGTGGTTGGTGGAACAGCACATCGCTCACGAGCGCGTTTTGTACGAGCAATTGTGCGCGGCTTGGCAGCTAAAATCTCTCGAAAAACCAGTGATTCTCAGTCAATTATCTGCCCTGCAAATTGAGAATTTGTCGCGCTTGGGTTTGGAAGTAGAAACTTTTGGCGAACAGCTATGGGCCGCGCGGGAAGTTCCTGAATTATTAGCCTCGCGAGATGACTGTGCGGATGCGCTTTTTGAACTCAGTAAAGTCGCTGATTTGCAAGCGGCTCAAGTTGCTACTGCTTGTCGCAGCGCTATTCGCAACGGTACTCCTCTCAATCTTGTGGAAATGCAAAATTTGTTGAATGAATGGCAGCAAACTCGCAATCCGCGCACCTGTCCCCACGGTCGCCCGATCTATTTTGCTTTGGAAGAATCGACTTTGGCTCGCATTTTCCGCCGCAGTTGGGTGATTGGGAAAAGTCACGGGATTTAAGAGTTTAAATTTAACATTTAAGGGTAAGATATTTAGCGTTCAATCTACATAGAAGTATTTTTATTGAACCGCTATGAAAAATATTGCAATTCTTTCGATTGTGTTGAATGTTGTTTTGCTATCTATTATCTTAATCTACGCAGGGAAGCGAGGATATTTGGGCAGAATTTTGGTAATGGCGAATGCAAATTATCTAGAAGTGCCGACGGATACGCTGAGTTCTCAGTCTTGGTGGCAAAATGAGGTGAAATATCAAGTTGGTGTTACTCAGAATACACAAATAAAAACTTGTTTTTTTGGAGATTCGATCACTTCGATGCTGGGGAATAATCTGGGTGACAATTCTTTCAATTTTGCGATCTCTGGCATGACTGCGATTTCTCAGTTGGAACAGCTTAAGTTTTTAACTGCTGCTCAAGTTAAGTGCGATCGCGCGATTGTTGCTCTCGGGACAAATGATGCTATTTACAGAAGTATGGAGGGACAATTTGTGAAAAATATGCGCCAAATAATTAGCACTGTGAAAAAAGATATGGGGGCGAAACAGGTGATTTTGGTGCCAGCTTTTTATTCCACTATTGAGGCCAGTCGCGATCTTACTGTTGCTGCTCCAATTCCGAGAGTCGATCGGTTTAATCAGTTGATCGGCCAGGTTGCTGCTGCTGAAAATTTATCAATAGATGAAGCTGGTTTGCAGCCGTTATTTGAAGGTAAAGCTTTGAAGGCTACTTTGACTTCGGATGGCGTTCACCTCAATGCTGATGGCAAAAAAATCTATCGTGAAGCTTTATTAAAAATAGTGGCTTTTTTAGATAAAAAAAAATAAATTGTTTTTTATAACCATTTCCATCGAGATTGCCCAGTCACTCAAATGAGTGTCACTCTTTTGTGTGACTTATCGCAAAGTGGGCCAATGCTCAATACAGTTCACTTAAGACCGATCCCCCCTAACCCCCCTTAAAAAAGGGGGGAAAAGAAAGCTCTTAAAGTCAACCCCTACTCCCCTACAACCAGGGGGATGCTGCAAGGGAGCTCCGAGTATAAGGATTCGATCGTGAACCGTATTGAGCCAATGCTCAATTCTCGAATGCTTGTTTAAAAGGCGAACGAATCGTTAAATTTCGTTAAATTCCATTGCAAAGCTATCCCAAATATCCTCGAAGTTGGGTTCGTCGCGCATACTGAAAGAATCAACCATATACCAATTCTTTCAGAAGGAAATCTTTAAAAATAATGGATGGCGATAAATGCCAAAAATCGGGTTGTACGGGAACGATCGAGGATGGCTATTGTGATGTCTGCGGCATGGCTGCCGTTAAAACCGCTGAACGGCTGCTTTCCTCCCCTCTCCCCACTGCATCGAACGCAAGCATATCCAGAACCAATTCACCCACAGCCAGTACGCCGACGGGTTCATCCTCCGCCAGCAGCCGCAGTTCCCGGCGCACGGGTAGCACTTCTAGAAGCAGCCGCAAACAATTGGGTGCGGGATTGGTGTCAATTCCGGAACTCCCTTCCACTGAACCGGAAAAAGCGCTGCTTGCAGAAGCCGTAGTCCCAGAAAACAAACGCTTCTGTTCCAGTTGCAACAACGCTTTACGTCGAGAAAAAGGGTTTTGTCCGAAGTGCGGCCATAAGTATTCCTTCGTTCCCAGCCTCAAACCAGGCGATCGCGCGATCGACCAGTACGAAGTCAAAGGTGCGATCGCCTACGGGGGACTCGGCTGGATCTATTTGGGATTTGATAGGAGTCTGTCGCGCTATGTCGTCCTTAAGGGGTTACTCAATACGGAGGACGAAGCCAGTGCCGCCGTCGCTGTAGCCGAACGCCAATTCCTCGCCTCTGTCAAACACGCCAACATCGTTGGGATTTACAACTTCGTCAATCACCTCAACGAAGGCTTCATCATTATGGAGTACGTTGGAGGTCAGACGCTCAAGGAGATTCGCAAGACGCGCGGCCCCTTACCCGTTGCTGAAGCGATCGCCTACATTCACCGCATTCTCGGTGCTTTTGCCTACCTGCACGCTCAAGGTTTAGTCTACTGCGACTTCAAACCGGATAACGTCATGCTCGAAAGCAATGACGTGAAACTGATCGATATGGGTGGGGTGCGGCGCATTGACGACTTAGATGGGGACATCTACGGAACGGTGGGGTACAGCGCACCGGAAGCAGGAGAAGGGCCCACTGTCGTCTCGGATTTATTCACGATCGGCCGCACCCTCGCCGTCTTGGTGACGAACATTTCCGGCTTTAGCAAAGAACACCAGTACACCCTCCCCAGTCCGCAAGAAGAGCCGCTATTTGCCAAGCAAGAATCCCTCTATCGCTTCTTGCTCAAAGCCACGGCGTACAACGCTGACGATCGCTTCGAGTCGGCCCAGGAAATGGCCGATCGATTGTTGGGGGTGTTGCGGGAAGTGGTAGCACTGGAAACAAATACGCCGCATCCGGCTGCCAGTAGCCTTTTCGGCTCGGATATGCTGGGGCTGACGGCATCTTCAAATTTTGAACCGATTGGCGCGGACTTCCGACAGTTGCCCGTACCGACGATCGATAGCAACGATCCAGCTTTTAACGCGGTATTGAATGCCCAAGCGATCGCCGATCCCGTACAGCGTCAGGTGAATTTGGAGCAGGTGGTGCAGCAGTATCCCAACTCTCGCGAAGCCTTATTCCGACTGGCTGACAGCGCGATCGAGATTCGCCGCTATCCGGCCGCCGAAACGGCGCTGACGCAAGCCGAACAACTCGATGCTTGGGATTGGCGCGTGCGTTGGTATCGCGGTCGATTGCTGCTGGCGCGGGGTCACGCACAACAGGCAAAGGAACAGTTCGATCGCGTTTACTCGGAACTGCCGGGGGAACTGGCTCCTCAATTGGCACTGGCGCTGGCGGCGGAGTTGGCAGGCGATCGCCAGCAGGCCGTTAGACTGTACGATCGCGTGTGTCGGACTGACCCCAGTTACGTCAGCGCGACGTTTGGCTTGGCCAGGTGTTTGAGTGCTACAGGCGATCGTCAGGGGGCGGTGCAGGCGTTGCAACGAGTGCCGCAAACCTCGAATTTGTACGTGCGATCGCGGGTGGAAACGGCGCGGATGCTGATCGATCGAAAACATACCGCACCGGGAGCCAAGGAGTTGAGCCTAGCAGCCGCGACGCTCGAAGCCTTAACGCTCGAAGGCATGGAGCGACATCGCTTGACGAAACAGCTTTTAGAAACGGCGCTAGGATCGATCGCTTCGCAAGCGATTCAGCCATCGGCGATCGTCCTTTTAGGTCATCAACTGCAAGAAGTTGAGCTGAGAAAAGGGTTAGAAAAAGCCTTGCGCGCCATGGCACATTTATCCACGGGAGCGGAAAAGATTCGTTTGGTTGATGAGGCGAATCGGGTGCGTCCCAGAACGTGGTTGTAGGAGAGCTGGCGAATGGAATTCACGCCTGCGCGGACTCAGGAATTTTTAACCTGTGCAGGCAGGTTTTACTCCTGTAGTCGCGGTTTGAACCGCCATATTTTCTTGTTACTTATGCTTTTTTAAGACCCAATTATGCAATGTCCCAACTGTGAAGCTTTAGTTCAAACAGACGATCGCTTTTGCGAAGAATGCGGTACGCCACTCGCCAATTCATCTGTCAATGTCACTGAAAATTCGACGAAACTATGCAAGAAATGCGGCGCGGCACCAGAGGCGATCGATGCAGATGGATACTGTTCGGTTTGTGGGTTCAAGAATGAACGCCGGCAAGTCCGAGAAACCGATCGCATGGAAGTGAATCTTCAGCCTAATTTCGCGGGCGCGAGCGATCGGGGATTGAGACACGAACGCAATGAAGATTACTTGGCTTGTGCGGTAATAGAAACCAGTAATACCTACATTGCGATCGCCTGCGATGGGGTGTCGAGTTCTCAGTTTCCCGACTTAGCATCGAAAGCGGCGGCAGAAGGTGCCAGAGATGCCATTGTCACGGCTCTGCAACAACATCTTTCCCCAGAAACAGCTCTCGAACAGGGAATCGCTGCCGCACTCAATGCAGTCTGTGTGATTCCTCACAGGAGTTTGAATCAAGATGCACCTTCGACGACCATTGTAGCCGCGGTCGTGCAAAATTCAACAGCGACAATTGCTTGGTTGGGGGATAGTCGCGCCTACTGGCTCGATCGGGAAAATTCCCAACTGCTGACGCGAGATGATTCTTGGTTTAACGAAATTGTTACATCGGGACAAATGAGCGCAGCCGAAGCTAGCAAGTCCGATAAAGCTCATGCCATTACGCGCTGGCTGGGTGTGGATGCTAAAGAGGATGCGAGTCCTTCGATCGTGCAGTTTCCAATTCCCGGTTCTGGATATTTGTTACTCTGTACGGATGGATTGTGGAATTATGCACCCGACGCGCCACAACTCGCCGATCTAGTCAAGGGCAATGCTTCAGAAGATGCGATCGGCATTTCGCGCCATCTCGTAGAATTTGCTCGCTCTTGTGGCGGCCGAGATAACATTACTGTCACCCTGTTAGTCGTTTGAGGATAATATTATAAGAAGGAAGAAGGAAGTTCGGCTTCCGTTGCGCCGTGTACGGGATGTAACGGATTTCAACAGTTGACAGTTGACAGTTGACAGTTGACAGTTTGAAAGCGACCTCTACCTAGAAGTCCGAGGATTGGAGTAATGAATAGTCTGATTTTAATTTCTCCCTCACTCGCGAGAGGCTTTCAACCAATTCTTTCTGGTA